>NZ_JAAGPF010000472.1 GCF_017104645.1 Burkholderia sp. Ac-20379 | reverse complement strand
CGGGCGCCTCGGGCGACGCGCTGTCGCTGTGCAGCCCGAACGAGCGCAAGCAACTGGCCGACATCGAAAAGCTGATCAAGCGCGACCTGCCGCTGCAGGCGCTGGCGATCGACGCGCCGGTGCGCCCCCGCCGCCGGCATGGCCCGCGCAGCCAACGCCGTGGACGTAGCCAGCGCGGGGGACGCCCACGCGGCGAAACGCGCCGCCCGCGCCCGCCGCCGCTCCGGCCGTGCCCGATGCGGCCGATCCGAACCTGCGCGTCGGCGTCAACGGCGTCACGCACCAGTTGCGCGTCGCGCCGAACGTGATCCTGCTCGACCTGCTGCGCGACACGCTGCACCTGACCGGCACCAAGAAAGGCTGCGACCACGGCCAATGCGGCGCATGCACGGTGCACGTCAACGGCGTGGCCGTGAATTCGTGCCTGTCGCTCGCGCTGATGCACGACGGCGACGAAGTCACCACCGTCGAGGGGCTGGCGCGCAACGGCCAGTTGCATCCGGTGCAGCAGGCGTTCTGGGAACACGACGCCTATCAATGCGGCTACTGCACGGCCGGCCAGATGATGAGCGCCGTGGCGGTGCTGCGCGACGCGCGCATTCCGGCCGACGACCACTCGGTGCGCGAAGCGATGAGCGGCAACATCTGCCGCTGCGGCGCGTATCGCAACATCGTCGCGGCGATCCAGGATGCGCGCGGCAAGCTCGCCAACGGCGGGAGGGACGCCTGATGCGCAACTTCGACTACGTGCGCGCCGACAGCGTCGCGCACGCGCTGAGCGCCCGCGCGCAGGAGCGCACCGTGTTCCTGGCCGGCGGCACCACGCTGCTCGATCTGATGAAGCTCGACGTAATGCGTCCGGCGCGCGTGGTGGACATCCACAAGCTCAAGCTCGACGCCATCGAGCCGCTGCCCGACGGCCGCGTGCGGATCGGCGCGATGGTCAGCAACACGGCGCTCGCGCGCGACGCGCGGATCCGCCGCGATTACCCGGTGCTGTCGCAGGCGCTGCTGTCGGGCGCGAGCACGCAACTGCGCAACAAGGCCACCACCGCCGGCAACCTGATGCAGCGCGTGCGCTGCGGCTATTTCCGCGACGGCGTTTCGCCGTGCAACAAGCGCGAGCCGGGCTCGGGCTGCGCCGCGATCGGCGGGCTGAACCGCAACGTGCACGCAGTGCTCGGCGGCAGCGAGCACTGCATCGCGGCGCATCCGTCCGACATGTGCGTGGCGATGGCGGCGATCGGCGCGCGCGTGCAGGTGCAGGGCCCGCGCGGCGAGCGCGAGATCGATGTCCTCGATTTCCATCTGCTGCCGGGCAGCACGCCGTGGCGCGAGCATGCGCTCGACGACGGCGAGATGGTCACGCACGTCGTGCTCGACGCGCCGCTGGCCGGCAGCCGCTCGGCCTACCTGAAGCTGCGCGACCGCGCGTCGTACCAGTTCGCGCTGGCGTCGAGCGCGGCCATCGTGGTGGTGCGCGGCGGCACGATCGAGACGGCGCGGCTCGCGCTCGGCGGCGTGGGCACCAAGCCGTGGCGCGCGCTGGACGCCGAACGCGCGCTGGCCGGCCAGCCCGCCACGCTCGACAGCTTCGCACGCGCCGCGGCGCTGGCGATGCGGGGCGCGCGCGACTACGGCCAGAACGGCTTCAAGATCGCGCTCGGCCAGCAGGCCGTGGTACGCAACCTGCAAACGATCACCGCCTGAGGCCCACGCCGATGAACCCTCTTTTCCATTCGACACCGCGGAGCGAAGCATGAGCGATACGATCGTCGGACAGCCGGTGAAACGCGTCGACGGCCGCCTCAAGGTGACGGGCGCCGCGCGCTACACGGCCGATCAGCATCCCGCCGGGATGGTCTACGCCTACGGCGTGTTCAGCACCATCGCGAGCGGCCGCATCCTCAAGATCGACACGCGCGACGCGATGCGCGTGCCGGGCGTGATCGACATCCTCCATCACGAGCACGTGCCGCGGCTGTACCGCCCCACCAAGAGCCCGATCTCGCTGCCCACCGTGCTGCGCGCCACCATCACCGACGAATCGCGCGTGCCGTTCGAGGACGCCACCGTCAATTACGCGGGGCAGTTCGTGGCGCTCGTGATCGCCGACACGTTCGAGCATGCGCGCGAGGCCGCCTGCCGTGTGGCGGTGCGCTACGCGCCGAACCCGGCGATCGCCACGCTCGATCAGGGCCTGGAAAAAAGCGGCACGCGCGACGGCGGCCGCGGCCACGCGCGCGGCGAACCGGAGCCGGCCTTCGACGGCGCGGCGTACCGCGTCGACGCTACCTACCGCACGCCGGTCGAAACCCACAACCCGATGGAGTTGCACGCCACCGTGGCCCGTTGGGACAACGGCCGGCTGCATATCTACGAAGCGTCGCAGGGCGTGACCGTGCATCGCAACACGCTGGCCGGCGTGTTCGGCCTGACGCCCGAGCAGGTCACCGTGGAAGCGCCGTTCATCGGCTCGGGCTTCGGCAGCAAGCTGTTCATGTGGCCGCATTCGGTGGCGGCCAGCGCGGCGGCGCTGGCGGTCGGGCGGCCCGTGCAGTTGCTGGTGCCGCGCGCGCAGATGTTCACCACCACCGGCCACCGCCCCGAAACCAAGCAGCGGCTGCGGCTGTCGGCCGACGCGAGCGGCAAGCTCACCTCGCTGCGCCACGAATCGATCAACACCACGGCGATGACCGATGCGTTCACCGAGAACTGCGGCGGCGTTTCGCGCGTGCTGTATTCATGCCCGAACGTGCTGGTCAGCCACCACACCACGCGCGTGAACCGCGGCTGCGCCACCTCGATGCGCGCGCCGGGCGCAGCGCCCGGCCTGTTCGCGCTCGAATCGGCGATCGACGAACTCGCGCTGGCCGCAGGCCAGGATCCGCTCGCGTTCCGCCTGAACAACCTCTCCACGCGCGACGAGGCCGCCAACCTGCCGTGGTCGAGCAACCATCTGCCCGAGGCGATCCGCACCGCCGCCGAGCGCTTCGGCTGGGCCGCGCGCAATCCGGCCACCGGCGCGATGCGCGACGGCCGCGAAGTGATCGGCTACGGCATGGCCGCCTGCAACTGGGACGCCTATCGCGCCCCGGCCGAGGCGCGCGTGCAACTGGGCAGCGACGGCACGGCCCAGGTGAACTGCGCGATCCAGGACATCGGCACCGGCACGTACACGATCGCGGCGCAGATCGTGGCGGGCCTGACCGGCCTGCCGGTCGAGCAGATCAAGGTGAAGCTCGGCAGCTCGGATTACCCGCCCGCGCCGATGTCGGGCGGCTCGTGGGCCACGTCCAGCGTGTCGCCCGCGATCGCCGAGGCCACCCGCAACGCCATCGCGCAACTGAAGACGCTCGCCACCGCCGACGGCGCACCGTTCGCCGGCGCGAAGCCCGACGATCTGCATGTGGACCGGGGCCGCCTGACCGACGGCCGGCGCAGCGCCACGTTCGACGCGATCCTGAAGGCGCGCCGCATCGCCAACGCCGAGGGCTTCGCCAGCAGCCCGGCCGCGCCCACCGGCAAGTTCTCGTTCCGCTCGTTCGGCGTGCATTTCGTGGAGGTGCGCTGGGATCCGGGCATTTCGCATCTGCGCGTGGCGCGCGTGGTCAGCGCGATCGACGTGGGCCGCGTGATGAACCCGCTGACCGCGCGCAACCAGGTGGAAGGCGCGATCGTGATGGGCGTGGGCATGGCGCTGTTCGAGGCCACCGAGTACGATCCGCGCACCGGCCTGCCCGGCAACAACAACTACGCCGAGTATCCGGTGCCGGTGCACGCCGATCAGCCCGAGATCGACGTGATCTTCCTCGATCATCCGGATTACGAACTGAACGAGTTCGGCGCGCGCGGCGTGGGCGAGATCGGCATCACGGGGCTGGCGGCGGCGGTGGCGAACGCCGTGCATCACGCCACCGGGCAGCGCATCCGCGAGCTGCCGATCACGCTCGACAAGCTGCTCGATCCGGCCGCGCCGGTGTTCGTCTGAGCGGCGCGCCCGCCAACCAGGAGCCGATGTGGACAATCTCGATCTCGACGTACTCGCCACCCTCGCCGGCTGGCTGCGCGACGGCCGCGGCGCGCTGCTCGCCACCGTGGTGCGAACCTGGGGCTCCGCGCCGCGCCAGGCCGGCTCGATGTTGGCCGTGCGCGACGACGGGCTGGCGGTCGGCTCGGTGTCGGGCGGCTGCATCGACGATGCGCTGATCG
>NZ_JAAGPF010000471.1 GCF_017104645.1 Burkholderia sp. Ac-20379 | reverse complement strand
GAGCCTTGCGTGCGCGAAAACGTGGTGGCCGCGTCGCGCAGCACGCGGCGCAGCGCGTCCAGCGCGTCGGCCTCCTCGTCGAGCGCCCGCGCGGCGAAGCCGCCGATCGTCGAGCGATACAGCGCGATCGCCTCGCGATACAGCGCCTCTTTCGAACCGAACGCCGCATACAGGCTCTGCGCCGAGATGCCCATCGCCTCGGTCAGCAGCGGCATCGAGGCCGCCTCGTAGCCGTGCGTCCAGAACACCCGCATCGCGTGCTCCAGCGCCCGATCCCGGTCGAACGCGCGAGGGCGGCCGCGGCGACTTTCTTTTTCCACAATGGTCATTGTTGTATATCGAGAAGGGATGACTTAGTATAACGATCATTGTGATAATTCGAGAGCCGACATGACCGCATCGATGCCTTCCCGTCCCGATCAGCCGCTGCATGCGTTGTTTCGCCCCGATGCGATCGCCGCGGATACGCACGGGATCAACGCGCGGCTCGCCGCGACGCTCGCCGGGGTGCCGCCCATGACCGGGCTGGCCGAGATGCGGGCGGCCTACGCCGACGGCCGGATGGGGCTGCCCGTCACGCCGAAGGCGCCCGCCGCGCGCACGATCCGGATTCCGGGGCCGGGCGGCGAGATCGGGCTGCGGATCCTCGTGCCCGAGACGGTGCGCGGCGTCTATCTGCACATTCATGGCGGCGGCTGGATGCTCGGCACGCCCGACATGCAGGATCGGCTGCTCGAAACGATCGGCGCGGCGGCCGGGCTGGCGGCCGTCAGCGTCGATTACCGGCTCGCGCCCGAGCACCCGTTTCCCGCGCCGGTGGACGATTGCGTCGCCGCGGCCCGCTGGCTGATCGCGCATGCCGAGGCCGAATTCGGCGCGACGTGGCTGGCGATCGGCGGCGAATCGGCCGGCGCGCACCTTGCGGCCTCGACGCTCGTGCGCCTGCGCGACGCGGGGCAGGTGGCGGCGTTTCGCGCCGCGAACCTGACGTTCGGCTATTTCGACCTGTCGCTCACGCCGAGCGCACGTCGCGCGCGCGGCACGGCGTTCGTCGATCGCGAGATGCTCGAACGGATGTCCGACGCCTATCGCGGCGGGGCCGATGGGCGCGATCCGGCCGTCTCGCCGCTGTATGCGGATTTGCCGGGGCTGCCGGCCGCGCTGTTCTCGGTCGGCACGATCGATCCGCTGGTCGACGACACGCTGTTCATGCACGCGCGCTGGCAGGCGGCGGCCAACGTGGCGGAACTGGCGGTGTATCCCGGCGGCGTGCACGGGTTTCATCTGCTCGGCGGCGAACTGGCGGAGGCGGCGAATGCCCGGATCGGCCGGTTTCTGAGCGAGGCGGCGGCGCGCGACGGGGCGTGACGGAGCGTCGTCCGTCGCGACGGCGCGAACGGCCGGCGAGCACGGGCGGATTGCCGCCGGCTCATGGCGTGCGCGACGGTGCGTGACGCCGCGTCGTCCGTCGCGACGGCGCGAACGGCCGGCGAGCGCGGGCGGAATGCCGCCCGCTCATGGCGTGCGCGGCGGCGCGCCATGAGCCGCCGTGCCGATTGCTGGCCCGGAGCACGTTCACCGAGGCGTTTTGCCGATCCGCCGGCGCAGATTCGATCCATCTGAGGGACGCCGGTTTGCCGGCCCCGGATCGGCCCGATCGACTGCGCAACCGCCGTGGCAGCCTGGCAGCAATCCGACCGAACCCCGACCGAACCCCGCCTGTTCGACCCCCCGCCATCTCCTCCGCTTCCTCTCCGCTCCCCGCCGCCGCGAGATCACAGTTTCGCGAGCGATGCATGCGCTGTACAGTGCGGGTGCGCTGCCCGCCGGCCTGCTCCCGAATCCCCGATTCCCGCGTCCGCCCACCCGGACGAAGTCGAGGTATTTGCCAGCCGATAAGCGGATTAAAAAGCAAAAAGGACCCAATGACCGAAGCTCTAGACCAATCGACTTTCCGAAAGATCATCCAGCGCAATATCGCCTTGCCGCTCGTCATGGGCCTGGTGACCGTCGCGGTGTTCATCGGGCTCGTGTTGTATCTGACGTCGACCATGAGCTGGGTCGAGCATTCGGAGCGGGTCATCGGCAATGCCAACGAAATGATGCGGCTGGCGGTGGAGCGTCAATCGTCGATGCGCGGTTACCTGATCACGGGCGACGAACGCTTTCTGTCGCCTTACGAAATCGACGAGAACCGCTTCAAAACCGAGATCGCCGAGCTCGAGAAGCTGGTTGCCGACAACCCGCCGCAGGTGGAAACGCTCAAGCGCATCGAGGCGGTGCAGGCGCGCTGGAACCGCAGCGCGGACGACATCATCGCGCTGCGCCGCCAGAACCTCGATTACAGCGGCGCGGTGCGCTCGAGCCGGGGGCAGCAGGAATTCGACGAGATCCGCCGCGAGTTCTCGGGCTTCCTCGACGTCGAACTGGCGCTGCGCCTGCAACGCGGCGAGGCCGCCAAGAGCCTGACGGTGGTGCTCGTCAGCCTGTTCGTGCTGTTCAGCGTGCTGGTCAGCGCGATCCTCGCGTGGCGCGGCCGGCGCGAGCTGCTCGAACTGTCGCGCACCTACGACGACGCGCTGCGCCAGCAGGTCGAACACACCGAAGTGCTGAAACGGCAGGTGTGGGTGCGTTCGGGCCAGCGCCTGCTCGCGGAAAAGATGGTCGGGCAGACCAGCGCCGCCTCGGTGGGGCAGGCCACGCTCGATTTCCTCGCGCATTACCTCGACGCGTTCGTCTCGGCGCTCTACGTGCGCGACACGACCAGCGGCGAGCTGCGCCGCGTCGCCACGCACGGCTTCAGCGCCGACGGCGCGGCGGGCGTGCGCACCTTCCGCGACGCCGAGGGCCTGGTCGGCCAGGCCGCCGCGTCGCGCCGCACGGTGGTGCTCAACGATGTGCCCGCGAACTACCTGACGGTCACCTCGGGCCTGGGCGGCAGCGTGCCGCGCGGCCTCGTGCTGCTGCCGGTCACGAACGACGATGCCGTCAACGGCGTGGTCGAACTGGCCTTCATGCGCAAGATCGAACCGCGCGACCTCGAATTCCTCGATCTGATCGCGAACAGCACGGGCGGCTTCCTGGCCGCCGCGCAATATCGCGAACGCCTGCAGGACACGCTCGCGGAAGCGCAACTGCTGAACGAGGAAATGCAGGTTCAGCAGGAAGAACTGCGGGTGGCCAACGAAGGGCTGGAGGAGCGCGGGCGCGCGCTGACCGAATCGCAGGCGCGGCTTCAGTCGCATCAGGCCGAACTGGAGCAGACCAACACGCAGCTCGAGGAATACGCGCAGCGCCTCGAGCGGCAGAAGGAAGAGCTGGTGACGGCGCAGGAATCGATCACGGCCAACGCGGCGCGCCTGGAGCAGACGAGCCGCTACAAATCCGAGTTCCTGGCCAACATGTCCCACGAACTGCGCACGCCGCTGAACAGCTCGCTGATTCTCGCGCGGCTGCTGCAGGAAAACCGCGGCGGCAATCTGACCAAGGAACAGGTCCACTACGCCGAAACCATCCACAGCTCGAACAGCGACCTGCTGAACCTGATCAACGACATTCTCGATCTGTCGAAGGTCGAGGCCGGCCAGGTGACGATGGAGCCCGAGCTGGTCGGGCTCGAAACGGTCATGCAATCGCTGCGCGAGATGTTCGACCCGATCGCGGCGGCCAAGCCGCTCGCGCTGTCGATCGCGCGCGCGCCCGGCGCGCCCGCCACGCTCGTGACCGACAGCCAGCGGCTCGTGCAGATTCTGCGCAACCTGCTGTCCAACGCGCTGAAGTTCACCGAACGCGGCGAGGTGGCGCTGACCATCTCGGCGGCCGAAGCGGGGCAGATCCGCTTCGACGTGCGCGATTCGGGCATCGGCATCGCCGCCGACAAGCTCGACATGATCTTCGAAGCGTTCCAGCAGGCCGACGGCTCCACCAGCCGCCACTACGGCGGCAGCGGCCTGGGCCTGTCGATCTCGCGCAAGTTCGCCGAACTGCTGGGCGGACGCATCGGCGTGGCGAGCGAGCTCGGCGCGGGCAGCGTGTTCACGCTGTGGCTGCCGGCCGAGGCCACCTGGACCGAGGACGCGCCCGCCACGCCGGACGCCGGCGCGCTGCTCGCGCCGCGTGCGTTGC
>NZ_JAAGPF010000470.1 GCF_017104645.1 Burkholderia sp. Ac-20379 | reverse complement strand
AACGCGTCGTAGCGTGCACAGCGTCGAGGACCGTGGAGACGTGGGCCTCAGTCGCTAGCGACCGTGTAGGCGGTGGTGCCGTGGCACCACGGTGCCCTCGCGCCAGGGAGCCGTGGAGCCGTGGAGCCGTGGAGCCGTGGAGCCGTGGAGCCGTGGAGCCGTGGAGCCGTGGAGCCGTCGAGCCGTCGAGCCGTCGAGCCGTCGAGCCGTGGAGCCGTCGAGCCGTCGAGCCGTTGAGCCGCTGGACAGTGGGGCCGCTGAATCGTTGGGCCGTCGCGTAGCCGAACCGCCGAACCGCCAAGCACGTCGGCACGCAGCCCACGCCCGGCCAAACGCCCCAAGGCCGCCGCTTACTTCGCCAGCAGTCCTTCGAGATGCGCGCGCGTGGCGGCCCACTCGTCGTCGATGATGCTGAAGCGCACCGAGTTGCGCTTGCGGCCGTCCGGCATGATGCGCTCGTGGCGCACCACGCCTTCCTCCTTCGCGCCGATCCGCAGGATCGCGGCGCGCGAGCGCGCGTTGAGCACGTCGGTGGTGAACTGCACGCGCACGCAGTCGAGCGTCTCGAACGCGTAGCGCAGCAGCAGGTATTTGCATTCGGTGTTGGCGCCCGAGCGCTGCATCGACGCCGACAGCCACGTATGGCCGATCTCGAGCCGCCGGTTGACGCGGTCGATCTTCCAGAAGCGCGTGCTGCCCACCACCCGGCCGCTCGCGCGCTCCACGATCGCGAACGGCATCACGGTGCCGGCGCGCTCGCCTTCGAACGCCTTCGCCAGATAGGCGGCCATGCCGGCCGGGCCGGGCACCACGGTCACCGTCAGGTTCCAGAGCTCGCCATCGGCGGCGGCGGCCACCAATGCATCAGGCGCGACTTCGCCGAGCGGGCGCAGCGTGACGAGCCGGCCGTCGAGGGTGGGCGTGGCGAGGGGAGCGGAATTCGGTTCGGCGGACATGGCGGGCATCGCGGAAGACGGCATCGGTCGGGAATGCGGCCCGACAGTATCCGCGATCCCGGCCGGAATGGGGAAGCGCACAACGGCCCGCCGCCCGCCCTGCATGAGCCCGACATGGCCCCTACATGGGCCCGATATGCGACACGGCCGGCGTCGCATCCCCGCGAAGCCGGCCGTGCCTGCCGCATGAAAGCCGCGATCAGAGCATCAGAACTTGTGGCGGATACCCACCAGCGCCAGTTCCTGGCTGCTGGTGCCCGAGTTCACGCCGAAGCTGCCGATCGACGCCTGGGCGCTGACCACCGCGCCGGCCGCGTTCAGCGTGTTGCCGCTGGCCTTCTGGTAGCCGGCCACCGCGTAGAGGTCGGTGCGCTTCGACAGCGAGTACAGCGCGCCGATGTTGACCTGGTTGTAGTGCGCCGATGCCGGGCCGGTCAGCGACGTGTAGCTGTAGCCGATACCGGTGTTCAGCGACGGCGAGAAGCGGTAGTTGAAGAAGCCCGAGCCGCTGTTGAACTTGGCGGTCGACTTGAACAGCGACAGCGAATCGCCCACGTATTGCGTGTTCGAGTACGCGATGCCGAAGGTGGCCGCGCCGAGCACGTACTGGCCGCCGGCGCGCACGATCTGGATCGACTTGGCGCTCGAGAAGCCGGTGTTGATGACGGTGTTGAACAGCGAATCCGAGGTGCTCGTCCAGGTGCGCGTGCCGCCCGCGACGGTATTGCCGCCGTTCGCGAAGAAGTAGCCGGCGCCCAGCGAAAGCGGGCCGTTCGCATACGACGCGCCGAAGCTGTAGGTCTGGCCGTTGCCCGTCTGGCCCGCCACGCCGCCGAGGCCGTACAGCGCTTCGACCTGGAAGCCGGCGATCAGCGGGCTCGTGTACTTCAGCGAGTTGCTGACGCGCAGGCTGTTGTCGTAGTTGTCGAGGTCGCCCGGCGTGGCGAACGTGCCGCCGAACGGGCCGTCTTCCGTCAGGCCCTGCACCAGGTCGACGATCGGGTCGTACTGGCGGCCGATCGTCAGCGTGCCCCAACGCTGATCGGCCAGGCCCACGATCGCCTTGCGGCCGAACTCGCGGCCGCCCTGACCGAGCGCGCCGGTGCCCACGTTGAAGCCGTTCTCGAGCTGGAAGATCGCCGCCAGGCCGCCGCCCAGGTCTTCCGTGCCGCGCAGGCCCCAACGGCTGCCCGACAGGCCGCCGCTGTTGAACTTCACCAGCGACGACTGGTTCGCGCCGTTGGCGCCCTGTGCGTTGTGGACATAAGCGATGCCGGCATCGACGATGCCGTACAGCGTGACGCTGCTTTGTGCGTGCGCCGCGGGCGCGAGGCTGGCGGCAAGGGCGGTAACGGTGGGCAGTGCGAAGTGAGAAAGGCGCTTCATTGTTATGGCTCGGTCTGTTTATTGGAAGAATCCGCACGTTAGCGAATCCCGTCCGGGCCGGAAACGAACCAATTCTGCAAAGAATATGAAAACAACAGCGGGTTGCGCCGCCTCCGGCCGCCGTGCATCCGGCTTCGCCCCAGCGCTTTATTTCTGTCTTGACAGAAATAACTGAAGGCCCGTACATTACGCTCCATGGAACTGACACCGCTAGCCGAACGATTCATTCTCCACTGGGGCGAAATGGGCTCCCGGTGGGGCGTCAACCGCACCGTCGCGCAGATTCACGCGCTGCTCTATCTGCACGGCAAGCCGATCGCCGCCGACGAGATCGCCACCGCGCTGGGCGTGGCGCGCTCGAACGTCAGCACGAGCCTGAAGGAGCTGCAATCGTGGAAGCTCGCGCGCGTCGTGCATGTGATGGGCGACCGGCGCGACCATTTCGAAACGTCCACGGACATCTGGGAGCTGTTCAAGCTGATCGTGGAAGGCCGCCGCCAGCGCGAGATCGACCCGACGCTGACGGTGCTGCGCGACACGCTCGCCAGCCCCGAGATGGCCAACGAAACGAAGGAAACCGAACAACGGATTCGCGACACGCTGCAGTTCATGGAGACGCTGACCACCTGGTCCGACGAAATGCTGCGCATGAAGCCCGATACGCTGATGAAGACGCTGGGGATCGGCGCGAAGATCAGCCAGGTCGTCCGGCGCAAGCCGGCCAAGTAAGTACGCGCGGGTGGCGACACCCGCTTTTTTTGAGCCCAATATTTCTGTCTATACAGAAATAACAGTAAGGACAATCAATCATGAACACCTCGCTCGCCCTCGCCGCCCAGTTCCTGTTGCCCGTCCCGATCGGCTATGCCATCGCCCGCTACCTGCGCGCGGTCACGCGCGATCTGCTGATCGACCTGTGCGGCACCGTCGGGCGCGCCGATTTCTGGACGCGCATCACGATGGTGATGCTGGTGCTCGGCCCGCTGGTGCTGACGCTGGCGCTCGCGACCAGCCCCGCCGCGTGCTCGGCCGACGACACGCTGTGCGTGATCGGCGCGCTGCGCATGACGGTGGTGTGGTCGCTGCTCGGCGCGATCGTACCGCTGATCGCGATCGCGTCGCGGATCGCGCGGCAGGTTCCGGTCGATGCGAACCCGGCGGCGCCGTCGCCCGCGGTTTCGCAAGCCGCCGCGCCGGTAGCCGTTGAAGCCACCGGAGCCTCGGCATGAAGGTGCTCGTGTGCGGCGCGAACGGCACCGTGGGCCGTGCGATCTGCGAACGGCTCGCGGCGCGCGGGCACGACGTGATCGCCGGAGTGCGCACGCCGCGCCAGGCCGGCGAGATCGCCATCGATTACGGACGCGATCACGACGCCGCCGTCTGGCTGCCGCGCGTCGCGGACGTGGATGCGGTGGTCAACGCCGTCGGCATCCTGAACGAGCGCGGCGGCCAGCGCTTCGACGCCGTCCATCGCGCCGCCCCGGTCGCGCTGTTCGACGCGTGCCGCGCCGCCGGCGGCCGGCGCATCGTGCAGATTTCCGCGCTCGGCGCCGAACAGGGCGCCACGCCGTTCCTGCGCAGCAAGCGCGACGCCGACCGCCATCTGCTGGA
>NZ_JAAGPF010000469.1 GCF_017104645.1 Burkholderia sp. Ac-20379 | reverse complement strand
GTCATTAAAAAAAAAAAAAAAAAAAATATATTGTGTGTCTAGTGTGAATGAACGAGAAGTAGTGAAAATTGTTATATGGAGATGTTCATATAAAACATAATTCTATAAGTAGAGAGCTGTAATCATTGATGGCAGGTTCTTAATTATCGTAGTCGTCTATTACTATTGCTTCGTCACTCGAGTACAGCGTCGCACATGTGGACTGCACGCACAGTTTCACACGTGGATATTATAGAAGA
>NZ_JAAGPF010000468.1 GCF_017104645.1 Burkholderia sp. Ac-20379 | reverse complement strand
ACCTGACGCGCATCATCGCCGGGCCGGTGGGCGGCCGCACGCTCGCGCAGCATGGCGCCGACGTGCTGCTCGTCAACGGCCCGCATCTGCCGAACATCCCGGCGCTCGTGATCGACAACGGCCGCGGCAAGCGCTCGGCGCACGTCGATCTGCGCGGCACGGAAGGCCACGCCACGCTCGATGCGCTGGCCGGCGGCGCGGACGTGTTCCTGCAGTCGTACCGGCCCGGCGCGCTGGCCGCGCGCGGCTTCGGCGACGACGCGCTGGCGCGGCGCCATCCGGGGATCGTCTGCGTATCGGTGTGCGCGTACGGCTACGACGGGCCGTGGGCGACGCGGCGCGGCTTCGACAGTCTCGTGCAATCCGCCAGCGGCATTGCGTGGCACGAGCAGCGCGCGGCGGGCGCCGACGGCCCCGTGCATCTGCCGTGTCAGGCGCTCGATCACGCCACCGGCTATCTCGCCGCGTTCGGCGCGATGATCGCGCTGGCGCGGCGCGCGACCGAGGGCGGCAGTTGGCGCGTGCGCGTGTCGCTGGCGCAGACGGGGCGCTGGCTGCAATCGTTCGGCTTGGTGGAAGGCGGGCGCACGGTTCCCGACCGGACGCTCGATGACGTGCGCGGCGACCTAGACGCGCCGCTCCCCGCGCCGTTCGGCGCGGTGCAGGGCGTGCGGCCGGCCGAGCGGCTCGACGCCACGCCCGCGCACTTCGCGCGGCCGCCGGTGCCGCCCGGCACGGATGCGCCGGCCTGGCTCGATTGAGCGGCGCGCAGCGAGGGAACGTGAGGGAACGCGAAGGCGGCGCGCACGGAAATTGCGCGCCGGCCGCTTGCTTCGATTGACGACTTCTGTGGCTTACTTCCGCAATTCCACGACGAAATCGTAGTAATCGTTGCGGCAGTACGTATCGGTCAGCTCGATCGCGCGCTGGTCGTGCGTGTAGCCGATGCGCGTGATCAGCAGCAGCGCGTCGTGCGGCGCGATGCCCATCTGCGCGGCGATCTCGTCGCTGGCGTTGACGGCGCGGAAATGCTGCAGCGCACGCACGATCGGCGTGCCGCGCTGTTCGAGGTAGGAATAGAGCGAATCGCCGATCGCGGCCGGATCGGGAATCAGCGTGGCCGGGAACGTGGAGTTCTCGACGGCCATCACGATGCCGTCGGCGAGCCGCAGCCGCTTGAGCCGCGTGACCGATGCGGCCGGCGACAGCCCGAGCTGGATCACCTCGTCGCGGTTGGCCGGCTGCACGCTGCCCGCGATCCAGCGCGAGCTGGGCGTGAAGCCGCGCCGGCGCAGCATTTCGCTGAAGCTCGACAGCCGCGAGAGCGGATCCTCGTAACGCGGCTGGATGAAGTTGCCGGCGCCGTGGGTGCGCCGGATCAGGCCCTGTTCGACGAGCAGCGCGATCGCCTTGCGCGCCGTGATGCGCGACACGCCGAGCGCCTCCGACAGCACGCGCTCGGACGGCAGCGCCTCGCCGGCCGCCCAGCGGTTGTCGTGGATCGCCTCGCCGAGCTTGCGCGCGAGTTGCAGATAGAGCGGCGTATCGTTGTCCGGGTCCGGGCGCAGATCGTGCCAACGGTCTTCCGTCGATGGCTTCATGAGGGCGGCGTGAAACAGGGTGGGGGCCATTTTAAGTCATCGCGGGCCGCCGTTATAGCCCGGCGATCCCGGCCGCGAATCGCTACACTGGCGAGCCCGGCCTGTTGCCGGATCACCCGCGAGGACGAGATGGCGAACACCACCGATACGATCGCGCTGCCCGACGGCGAGCGCGTCGCGAAGCTCGGGCAGGGCACCTGGGAAATGGGCGAGCGGCCCGCGCGCCGCGGCGCCGAGATCGCCGCGCTGCGCGCCGGCATCGAGCTGGGCATGACGCTGATCGACACCGCCGAGATGTACGGCGACGGCGCGACCGAGGAACTGGTCGGCGAGGCGATCGACGGCCTGCGCGAGTCGGTGTTTCTGGTCAGCAAGGTCTATCCGCACAACGCCGGCCGCCGCAGCATGATCGCGTCGTGCGAGGCCAGCCTGAAGCGCCTCGGCACCGATCGTCTCGATCTGTATCTGCTGCACTGGCGCGGCGGCGTGCCGCTCGAGGAAACGCTCGAGGCGTTCGATGCGCTGCGCACGGCCGGCAAGATCCGCCACTGGGGCGTCAGCAACTTCGACACCGACGACATGGAAGAGTTGGTGGCCGCCAACGGCGCGGGCTGCGCGACCAACCAGATCCTCTACAACCTCGCGCGGCGCGGGCCGGAATTCGATCTGCTGCCGTGGCTCGCCACGCGCCGCATGCCGGCCATGGCCTACAGCCCGATCGACCACCTGCGGCTGCCGCGCGGCACCGTGCTCGACGACATCGCGGCCGAGCGCGGCGTCTCGCCCGAGCAGGTGGCGCTGGCCTGGGTGCTGCGTCGCGACGACGTGCTGGCGATTCCGAAGGCGGGCACCGTCGAGCATGTGCGCGCGAACCGCGCCGCGCTCGATCTGAGGCTCGACGATGCGGCGCTCGCGCGGCTCGACGTGGCGTTCCGGCCGCCGCGCCGCAAGCAGCCGCTCGAGATGCTGTAGCGGCGGCTCGCGCGCCGCGTTCGTTCAGGCCAGTTGCGAGCTGGCGCGGCGCCAGCGGTGGAACAGGATCGAACCGACCCAGCACACGAGGAACAGGCCGACGATGCCGTAGCCGATCGCGCCGAAGCGGTCGTTGATCGCGCCCACCAGATCCCACACGCCGCCCGCCAGCCCGAGCTTGTCGGCCGCGAGGCCGAGCGCCTCGACGCCGCCGATCACCAGCGCGACCGCCGCCGACACGAACGTGATGCTGAGGTTGTAGGCGAGCTTGCGCTTCGGGTCGTCCATCGCCCAGCCGTAGGCATGCACCATCAGCACGTTGTCGGTGGAATCGATCAGCGTCATGCCGGCCGTGAACAGCGCCGGGAACACCAGCACCGCGTGCAGCGGCAGCCCCTGGTTGGCCTGCGCAGCGGCGATCGCGAGCAGGCCGATCTCGGTGGCCGTGTCGAAGCCGAGGCCGAACAGCAGGCCCACCGGGTACATATGCGCGCTCTTCGTGACGAGCCGGAACAGCGGGCGCAGCAGGCGCGTCAGCAAGCCGCCGGCCGGGTGGTGATGGGCTTCGGCGGCCGTCGCGTCGTGCTCGCCGTGGCCGGTGCGCGCGCGGCGGTAGCGGCGCCAGATGTCGCGCAGGATCACCAGGTTGATGATCGCCAGCACGAGCAGGAAGCTCGCCGAGACAGCCGTGCCGATCGTGCCGCCGACCGCCTTGAACGTGTCGAACTGCGTGCGCAGCGCGAGCGCCGTGACGGCGATGCCGAGCGTGGCGACGATCACGATGGTCGAATGGCCGAGCGAGAAGAACAGGCCCACCGAGAACGGCCGCTTGCCGTCCTGCATCAGCTTGCGCGTAACGGTGTCGATCGCGGCGATGTGGTCGGCGTCGACCGCGTGGCGCAGCCCGAAACCGTAGGCGAGCGCCGCGGTGCCGAGCAGCAGCGGACGATCGTGCAGCGCCACCAGCGCCCAGATCCAGGCGGCGAGGTTCGCGCCCAGCAGCGCGGCATAGAGCGTGAACAACTGGCGGCGGGGCGAGGTCGGCATGATCGGGCGGAGCAGGGTGGGCGGCTGGGATGCGGGCATTCTGACACGAGCAAAAATCCGGTGGTATGACCGGACGAGCCGCTGCGCGCGGGCTGGCGGGGCGAAGCGGGATATACAGCTTAACTGTGCAGTTTTCCTGTGGAAGTGCTATCGTGCACCGATGTCCCGCTCCCCCGAATTCTCCCCCGCTCCCGAACCCGCCCATCTGGCGGGCGACCTGCGCATCGCGCTGGCCCGGCTGATGCGGCGGCTGCGCGAGCAGGGCCGCGCCGGCGATTTCACGTCGTCGCAGCGCTCGGTGCTGCTGCGTCTGGAACGCGACGGGCCGTCCACCGTGTCGGCGCTGGCGCGTGCGGAAAGCGTGCGGCCGCAGTCGATGCGCGCCACGGTGGCCGCGCTCGAAGCGGCTGGCGCGGTGAGCGGCTCGCCCGATCCGGCCGACGGCCGCCAGACGCTGATGCGCCTA
>NZ_JAAGPF010000467.1 GCF_017104645.1 Burkholderia sp. Ac-20379 | reverse complement strand
TTCGAGCACGCCGGGCACGATCGCCACCGGCACGCCGCGCGCCGCGTCGACGCGAATCAGGCCGGCGGCCAGCGAATCGGCGTCGACCGGCGTCGTCACGTAAGGCGCTTCGCGCCAGCCCTGCGCGCTGCCGACCATGCCGGCCGCCAGCACCGGCAGGCCGGGCGTGGCGTCGAGCCAGGCGCCGCAGGCGGCTTCGAATGCGGCGTCGAAGGCGGCCGCGCCGCCGCCGCGCGGCAGGTTCATCACGCCGGCGGCGTGGGCGTTCGATTCGAGCACCGTGCCGTCGGCCGCGAACAGGAACGCGCGCATCGACGTGGTGCCCCAGTCGAGCGCGATCAGCGCCGGCGAGGCAGGCTTCGGGTCCGGACGGTCCATCGTCATCGCTTGATCCTGCGGGTCGTTTGGGGTGCGCTCCAGCCCAGCTCCGACGAGATGGCGCGCGCTTCGCGCTGCAAGACCGGGATCAGTTCGTCCATCCGGTCGAGCGGCATATAGGGAATCGTGCTCGCCACCGACACGGCCGCCACGATCGCGCCCGAGGCGTCGCGCACCGGCGCGGCCACGCAGCGGATCGACGCTTCGTTCTCCTCCAGGTCGAACGTGTAGCCGCCGGCCGCGTAATGGGCCATGCGCTGGAGGAAGGTGGTGGCGTCGGGGCGGCGGTCGGGCTTGAAGTTCACGCCGGCCAGCGAGCGGCGCGACGCCTCGAACAGCGCGGCCCAGGTGTCGGGCACGAGGTCGAGCATCATCGCCTTGCCGATGCCGGTCGACGCGAGCGGCATCCGGTGGCCGATCCGCGAGCGCATTTCGAGGCCGCGCGTGCCGGGGATCTTGTCGATGTAGAGCACGTCGTCGCCGTCGCGCACGCCGAGGTGGATCGTGTCGAGCGTCGCGTCGGCCAGCGCCTCGAGGTGCGGACGGGCCACGGCCGTCAGCGGCATCTGTTCGAGCGCGACCGTGCCGAGTTCGATCAGCTTCGGGCCGAGCAGGTAGCCGCCCTGGATCTGGCGCAGGTAGCGCGCCTGCACCAGGCTGCTGACGAGGCGGTGCGTGGTGCTGCGCGTCGTGCCGAGCGCGGCGCCGATGGCGCGCATGTCGCGGGCGCCGCCGGCGATCGCCTCGATGATCGCGAGGCCGCGCAGCAGCGTCTGCGTGCCGGCCTGTTGCGCGGCGAGGTCGAGCGGCGAGCCGGTTGCGCCGATGGCGTCGGCCAGCGTGTCGAGCGGCGCATCCGCGTGGCTGTCGTTGGACGGACGGGCGCCGTTGGCCGGCGCAATGGAAATCGGGGTCTTGGTCATGGGGAGCGGGTCACGTGACGGGCGAACGCGGGCGGCGGGCTAGGCCGCGCCTCGCGGCAAGCGTGCGCGCACAACGGCGGACTGCTGGATCGGCGTCATCGTCTGTCTCCTGGTTGCTGGCGGCTGCGGACCGTCGAGGGTCTCGCGCCGTGCATATCGATGGGTGCCGATTGTAGGGGCCGTGGCGCGGCATCTTCAATATTTGAATGCGTCGCCCAAATATTGAGATATTGGCATATCAGAACGACGAAAGCTTGTATCGGGGCGCGATCGACGATGTGGCTTGGCGTCGCCTTTCGGTGTCCTTGCCCGAAGAGATTGATCCGCGTCAGGCGGCCGGCGGGTTGGCAGCGATAGCGTCGAGCCTTTCGAGAAGACGCCTTGGAGAGTTCTGCATGCGCAAAGCCGCCGTTCGCAACGGAGATCGGACGACAACGGGAGGCACCGTCTTCGCTCGGGCCGCCACACTCGACGACAACGGGAAAAAGCTCGCGCTCGACGGCGAATCAGCCACATGCGGACAGTGCGAAGGCGTGTTCCGCATAGTGTCCAGTTGTACATGCATGAGCGATAACGGACGGCAGGTCGTGCTGAACAGCGACGCCGTGCTGTGCCCTTGCGGGCGAAACGAAGTAGTTGCAGGCGGGGATGCGAGGGTGTTTGTCGAGGTGCGCGAGCGCGCGGCCCGCAGGCGCGGCGAAGTGCTTCCCGGACACGACGCCGGCGTGCCAGACACATCAGCGGCGGCGTCCGCCCCTGCGTCGCATCTCCGTTCGATCGGCAGGCCCGATTTGCCGGACCTCGCGCCAACGCGCGGTGCCAACACCCCGGACGAATGCGCCTACCTGGACGGCACGCGATCGCGCATCGACGCGCCGTCGCATTTCTATGCCACGCTGCACGACGTTGAGTTATCCGAAGGTATGGCAGCCACGATCAAGGTGCCGCGAATCGGAACGATACCGGTGACCGCCTACGATGCATCGATTGCAGGTCGACACATCGACGTCTATATATCGGAACAACGCCCACCCGAAGGCACGAGCGTTTTCTCGATCGAACAGATCGCCCATGCACTGGGAACCCTTCCGGCCGCCCATCTGGAGAACCTGACGAAGATCATGGTCAGCCCTCGCGGCAATCCCGACGATGCCTACTGGCAAGCCAACTATGGCATTCCGGACTTTTACTCCGCCGCGTCCGCTAGCATTGAGGAAGGCGTTACCACCTATCCATGGAAAGCTTGGCCGAATATTCCCCAACGCTATGTCGACAGCACCATGACTCACGAGACGGGTCATCAGATCGGCCAAGCACTCTGGAGCGACCCGGCCAAAAAAGTCGAATGGGAACGCGCGGTGGCGAGCGATCCGCAGGCACCTTCCGAGTACGCAAAACACAATCTGTTCGAGGATTTCGCAGAATCGGCCAACCTGTACCGAAGCAGCAAGGGCAGCCCATGCGAAGCCGAAGGGAGAAAGCGCTATCCCGCACGATATCGCTATTTCGATGCATTCATGAAATGAAAGAGACGATCGTCCCGACCATCCTGATCGCGATATCCGCCGCGAACCTGACCGCCTGTACATCAAATTCCGGAGAGCCCGCCGTGCCACCCGCCGATTCACGTCTTGCCGCATTGGACAAAATCAAACAGGATCCCTCATTACCTCATCCAGGCCGGATCACGCTGCGATATCTCTGGAATCAATCGGAACGGATTGAAAATGCCGCCGACTGGCCCGAAGGCATCACGTTCTTCTGTCTCAACGAGAAGCACGAGCGCGTCGAGCGCGATCAAGCGACGTGGTGCATCCCTCTCGTCGAGTTCGAAACGTTCTCGGTCGACGAGCACGGCAAACCCGTGCCGCCACGCGAAGCCAGCTTCATCGAGCGATTCGAATACGGCCCGGACCATACATTTATCCGTGTCGTATCAACGCCCCCCGTCAGAACACCGCCGCCGGAATTGCGCACGCCCGCGCCTCCCTCGCCGCGCCACAACGAACCGCAATCCAGACGCACCGCGCCTCCCGACCCGACGATGGCCGCCACCTCGATCGGCACGGCAAATCGGTGGACGCGTCTCAAACAATGGATGGGATGGCGCTGAAACGCACCGCTCACTGCGAGGCAGGCAACTCCGCCGCCCCCATCCGCCGCGCGATCACGCGCGAGCGCTGGGCGAGCCAGGGCGAATTGCGATGGGCGTCGAAGAACTTCGGATTGGGCAGCATCACGGCAAGCCGGGCGGCCTGCCAGGCCGTGAGCCGGCTGGCCGGCTCCTTGTAGTAATAACGCGCCGCCGCTTCGGCGCCGTACACGCCGCGCCCGAATTCCACCGAGTTCAGATAGATCTCGAAGATCCGCTCCTTGTCGAGCAGCGTTTCGAGCATCCAGGTGATGATCAGCTCCTGCCCCTTGCGCAGATAGCTCTTCTGGCTCGACAGGAACAGATTGCGCGCAAGCTGCTGCGAGATGGTGGAGCCGCCCGCCACGATCCGCCCGCGCGCGCGATTCCTTTCCCAGGCCTGCAGGATCGCGTCGACCTCGTAGCCGTTGTTGTTGGCGAAATCGGCGTCCTCGGAGGCGATCACGGCGCGCTTCAGGTTGCGCGAGATCTGATCGTACGGCACCCACTGATGCTGGATCGTCACCGGCGGCGTCTCGGCCTTCAGCCGCCACGCGTCGGCACGCATGAACGCGGTCGAGCCGGGGTCGATCACGTTCCACAGCGCGATCTGCGCGAAGTAGTACAGCTGGGTGACGAGCCACGCGAGCGCCAGCACGGCCGCCACGTAGGCGGCCCAGCGCGCGAGGCCGCGCCGGCGCGCCGGGCGGGTCGTGCGCGCCTT
>NZ_JAAGPF010000466.1 GCF_017104645.1 Burkholderia sp. Ac-20379 | reverse complement strand
GCGAGCCTCACGCGCGACGGCGTCGCGGCCGCCTCGGGCTGCGCGACGACCGGCGCAGCCACGGCCGGATCGTGCCGCGACCGGGCCGGATCCGGCTCGACGGCCGGGGTAGCGGCTTCGGACGCGGCCTCGGATGCGATCTTGGACGCGACCTCGGAAACGCCCTTGGAAATGGCCTCGGAAAGAGTCTTGGAAGCAGCCTCGGAAACGGTGTCGGAAGCGAGCTTGGACGCCGTCCCGGACGCAGCCGCAGCCACGGCCCCAAGCGCGGCCCCAGCCGCAGATGTCGCCCCAGCCTCAACCGCGGGCTTGGACGTTTCCCCAGCCTTCGGCGACGCGCCGTCCACCCAGTAGCGCTTGCCTTCGAACGGATAGGTCGGCAACGGAATGCGGCGCATGCGATGCGTGCCGAACAGCGTGCCGTAGGGCAGACGCTCGCCGGCCAGATAGCATCCGGCCAGATCGCTCAACGCCTGCCGGTAGGCCTGGCTGTCGCCGCCGGCCCCATCGGCCAGGCGTTCGATCAGCAAGCTGCCCGGGGAATCGGGCAGTACGCCGTCGTGCGGATCGCGCTCGTCGAGCGCCGCCACCCGCACCGCCGAATCGGGCGCGGCGTTCAACCAGCCGCGCAGGTGCGCCGCCAGCTCGGCGGCATCGCGCACCACCACCGCGAGGCGATGCTGGCAATGCTTGCGCCCCGCCAGCAACGTGAAGGCAAGGTCGCCGCAAGCCAGCGCCGGGTCGCGCTCGAGACGCGCGAGCAGGCGCTCGGCCTGCCGCCGCAGCACCGCCTCGCTGCGCGCCGACAGCACCACCAGATAGGCCGGCAACGCGGCCGGCACGTGCGCTTGCCGCGGCGCTTCCTCGATCACCGCATGGGCATTGGTGCCGCTGAAGCCGAACGAACTGATCGCGGCGCGGCGCGGCGCGTCGTGCGCCGGCCACGGCTGCGCCTGCGCGTTCATGAAGAACGGGCTGGCCGCCATGTCGATCGCCGGGTTGCCGCGTCCGACGTGAATCGCGGGCGGCAGCGTCCGGTGTCCGAGCGCCAGCAGGATCTTGACCACGCCGGCCACGCCGGCCGCCGTGGTGGCATGGCCCAGGTTCGCCTTGATCGAACCGAGCGCGCAGAAGCCGCGCTGCCCGGTATCGGCCCCGAACGCGCGCGTCAGCGCGGTGTGTTCGATCGGATCGCCGAGCACCGTGCCGGTGCCGTGCGCCTCCATCATGCCGATGCTGAGCGGGTCGATGCCTGCGTCGTCGTAGAGGCGGCGGATCAGCCGCTCCTGGGACAGCGCGCTCGGCGCCGTGATGCCGTTGGTGGTGCCGTCCTGGTTGGTGCCGCTCGCGGCGATCACGCCGAGCACGGTATCGCCGTCGGCCAGCGCCTGCGACAACGGCCGCAGGACCAGCGCCGCCACGGCCTCGCCGGGCACGATGCCGTCCGCGCCCTCGCCGAACGCGGCGCAACGGCCGGACGGCGACAGCATGTTGGCCTGATTCGCGTACAGGAAGAAGCGCGGCGAGGACTGCACGAACACGCCGCCCGCCAGGGCGATCTCCGAATCGCCGCTCCAGAGGCTCTGGCAGGCCAGATGCAGGGCCACCAGCGAACTGGAGCAGGCGGTATCGACCGCCACCGCCGGCCCCTTGAAATCGAGGTAATACGCGATCCGCGCGGGAATCAGCGAACTGGTGTTGCCCCAGAACGCCTGGCCCGGCGGCTGGGTTCGGAACAGTTCCTGGTAATCGCCCGCGCTGCAGCCGACGAACACGCCGCAGCGGCGCCCGGCCATGTCCTCGCCCGCGTGCCCGGCGTGTTCGAGCGCCTTCCAGGCTTCCTCCAGGAACAGCCGCTGCTGCGGATCCATGTAGGTGGCCTCGAGGCCGGAAATGCCGAAGAACAGCGCATCGAACCGCGCGACGTCGTCGAGGAAGCTGCCGGCGCGGCACACCGTGCCGGGCGCGGCGTCGCGATACGGCGTATCGAGATCGAAGCGCGTCGCGGGCGTGACCAGATCGCGTCCGTTCAGCAGATGCGCCCAGAGCTCGTCCACATCGGCCGATTGGGCGAAGCGCCCGCTCATGCCGACGATCGCGATCGGCTCGCGGACGTGCGGCGCGGAAGCGGCACGGGCCGCAGGCGGTGGCTCGCCGGTACTTGCGCTTGCGCGTGCTTCGGCGTCGGCCGAACCGGCGGACGGCGTCGCGCCGGTGTCATGCGCATCGTGCGCGTCGTGAACCTGAGCCGCCGCGTGGACGGCCTCGGCCTCGGGCGCGGGGCGCTCCGCCGCATCGTCGGGGATCGCCATGCCACGCTGGGCCAGCGCGTCGGCCAGCCCGGCTTCGAGCTGCAGCACGGTGCTGTAATCGAACAGCAGCGTCACGGCCAGCTCGATGCCGAGCGCGGGCCGCAGCTTGGCCAGCAACTCGGCGCCGAGAATCGAATCGAGGCCGTAATCGGCGAACGGCGTGCGCAAGTCGATCGACTCGGGCGCGACGTTCAGCGTCTCGCCCAGCGCGCGAAGAATCGTGCCGCGCAATCCGCTGCCGCCAGCCGCGCGCGACGCGGCAGGGCGCGCCGCTTGCGGGACGGCGCGCGCCGCGGTGTGGCCCGATGCAGCCGATGCAGCCGATGTAGCCGATGTGGCCGATGTGGCCGACTGCGGTACCGATGCCAGCGCGGAAGCCGAAGCCGAAACCACCGCCTCGCCCGGCACAGCCATCCGCGCCGCCGCGATGATCTGCTGGCCGAGCGCATGCTCGCGCTCCGGCGTCGTGCCGGTCGTCGCGAATCCGCTGTCCGCCAGCACCTGCCGCCAGCCTTCGGGCGTGAGCGACGGCGAGCCGGGAATCCGGCGCGCGCCGTCGGTGAAACGCCACCAGCCGTCCAGCAGGCCGAACGTCAGGTGCGTGAACACGGTGGCCGCGCTCGTTTCGTTGAGCAGCAGCAGGCCGCCCGGCTTGAGCGTGGCGCGCACGTTGTCGAGCGTCGTGCGCATGTCGCGGGTGGCGTGCAGCACGTTCGCGGCGATCACCAGGTCGTAACCGCCTGCCTCCACGTCCTGCCCCGCCAGCGGCCGCTCGACGTCGAACAGCGCGGTGCGCAGCGCGGGCATCGCGTCGGCATAGTGGCGTTGCGCGCGAATCAGGAACGCGCGCGACACGTCGGTGAAGCGGTATTCGGCCAGCGCGTCGCGATCGTCCGCCAGCGCGGCGAACACCTTTTCGCTGGTGCCGCCCGTGCCCGCGCCGATCTCGAGCACGCGCAGCCGCGCGGCCGGATCGATCTCGCGACGATGGCGCACGAACGCGGCCACCGCCTCGGCCAGCCGCGCGCTGAACCGCGCCGCGACCGCATTTTCCTTATAGACGCGCTCGACCTGAGCCAGCGATCCGGACGGGAACATCACCGCCGTGGCCTGCGTCGCGCCGCTCAGGATGGCCGGCAAGGCGCGCACCGTGGTTTCCGCCAGCGCGATCTGCGCCAGCGGGCCGCCGTGCGCTTCGGCATCGCGCCGATAGGCTTCCCATGCCTGCCAGGCACGATCGGGATCGGCAGGGTCGTCCGCGCCGCCCGCCTGCCGCAGCAAGGCGTCGACCGCGTCGCGCCAGGCCGTGTAGGCGGGCACGAGCGGCGCGCCCGCCAAGGCGTGCAATTGCGCGCGAACCAGCGCCGCCAACTCGCGTTCGAGCCGCTCGTGATGCGCCAGCAGATCCGCCCGCGTGGGCGGCGCGCCGGGCGCATCGAGCACCGCCGACAGCGCGCGCTCGAGCGTCGGCGCGGCTGCCGCCGTCAACCAGTAGCGCTCGCGCGCGAACGGATAGAGCGGCAGGCCGACGATACGCGGCGCCACGCCGCGCGGCAGGCTTTGCCAATCGACATCCCAGCCGAGCACCCACAAGCCGAGCACCTTGTCGAGGCGGCCGCGCGCGATCCAGCGGCGCGCCATCTCGACGCTGTCCTCGTCGCCCGCGAGCGGCGCGAGCAGCTCGCGATTGGCCCGCGCGCTCCCGCCGTGCACGCCGGGATGGTCGCGGCCGTCGAGCCAGGCGCGCAAGCCCGCCGCCAGTTCCGCCAGGTCGGACGCTTCGATGGCCAACCGGGCATCCATCGCCTCGCGGCCCACCTGCAGCGTGTAGGCGAGATCGGCCAGCGACGGCGCGCCGGCGGC
>NZ_JAAGPF010000465.1 GCF_017104645.1 Burkholderia sp. Ac-20379 | reverse complement strand
ATCGGCGAGCCGCCAGTGCGCGCGCACGGCGGCATAGGAAAAGCCCCCGAGCAACGCTAGCGCAAGCCCGGCCAGCAGCCGCACCCGCCGCGCCCGCCCGACACGCCCCGCCAGCAGCGCGACAGCGGCCAGCAGCCCCGCCGCCAACGCCAAGCCCGCCAGCCAGCGCCAGCCCGGCAAGCTCGCCTGACGCTGCAACAGCACGACGCCGAGCGCAAACGCGATCCAGATTTCCCGCATCGACTTCCCGTGATGGCGCGCCGCGAATACGACGCCAGGCACGAGCGATTATGCGGACGAAAAACCGCCGCGAACCGTCGAAACGATCACGCTGGCCGAAGGGAATAGAGCGGTAGGAAAAAACCGAAACGCGAGCGGTTCAGCGCTCGTTCAAGCCAGCGCGGCGCGCAGGCGCGGCATCGCCGCATGGGCGTTGTCGGTGGTCGCGCGCGCGATGCCGGCGGCATCGGTGCCGCGCAGGCCCGCGATGATCTCGCCGATGCGCGGCACCTGATCGGGCGTGTTGCGCTGCTTGTAGCGCCATTCGGGGGCGATGTCGGGCGCGTCGGTTTCGACCACCAGCGTCTCCAGCGGCAGTTGCTCGGCGAGCCGCCGGATCTGCCGCGCCCGCTCGAACGTCACGTTGCCGCCGAAGCCGAGATGCATCCCCTGCGCCACGAACGCCTCGGCCTGCTGAAAGCTGCCGTTGAACGCATGCGCGATGCCGCGCCGCACGCCGAAGCGCCGCAGCCCGGCCAGCACGCGATCCTGCGACTTGCGCACGTGGCACAGCACCGGCAGGTCGAATTCGCGCGCGAGCTTCAGTTGCTCGGCGTAGAAGTGTTCCTGGCGCGGATTGTCGAGGCCGTCGACGAAGTAATCGAGGCCGATCTCGCCGATCGCGACGAAGCGCGGATCGTCGAGGCTGGCCTCGATCTCCATGCGCAGGCGGTCGAGATCCGCGTCGCGCGCGGCCGGCGTGAACAGCGGATGGATGCCGAGCGCGTAGCTGCCGCCGGCCGTGCGGTGCGCCAGTTCGCGCACCGTGTCGAAATTGCCGGCGCCGACGCTCGGAATCACGATGCCCGACACGCCCGCCTCGGCCGCCGCCGTCGCCACCGCCGCGCGATCCGCGTCGAATTCGCCGGCGTCGAGATGGCAGTGCGTGTCGATCCACATGGCGTCAGGCCGGGACCACCGGCTCCTCGTGCAGGATACCGTCGCGCAGCCGCAGGATGCGGTCGCAGCGCCCGGCCAGCTCGAGATCGTGCGTGACGATCACGAAGCTCGTGTCGAGCGTCTTCGACAGTTCGAGCA
The DNA here is from genome assembly GCF_017104645.1 of Burkholderia sp. Ac-20379. Classification (GTDB taxonomy): domain Bacteria; phylum Pseudomonadota; class Gammaproteobacteria; order Burkholderiales; family Burkholderiaceae; genus Burkholderia. The sequence continues at coordinate 3,026 of NZ_JAAGPF010000465.1, read as the reverse complement.
TCAGATTGAAGACGTGGTCGGCGGTCGAGCCGTCGAGGTTGCCGGTCGGCTCGTCGGCCAGCACGCAGGCCGGCTTCGTGACGAGCGCGCGCGCCACCGCCACGCGCTGACGCTCGCCGCCCGACAATTCGCCCGGGCGATGCTTGGCGCGATGGCCGAGGCCGACGCGTTCGAGCATTTCCTGCGCGGCGTGACGCGACTCGGCCGCCGTGAGCCGGCGGATCCGCAACGGCATCGCCACGTTGTCGAGCGCCGAGAATTCCGGCAGCAGATGGTGGAATTGATAGACGAAGCCGAGCGCGCGGTTGCGCAGCTCGTTGCGCTCGCGCTCGGCGAGCCGCGTGAACGGCTTGCCGAGCAGCGACACCTCGCCGGTGCCCGGCTCGTCGAGCCCGCCCAGCACGTGCAGCAGCGTGCTCTTGCCCGAGCCCGACGCCCCGACGATCGCGAGCTTCTCGCCGCGATGCACGGAGACGGACGCCTCGGCCAGCACGCGCACGTCGAGCCCGCCCTGCTGGAACGATTTGGTGATGCCGCTCGCTTCGAGCACGGTGTCGCGCATGCGCGGATTTCCTTGATGGTTCGAGTTCATGGCCTGTTGCGCGCTCCGCTCATTCGTAGCGCAGCGCTTCGGCCGGACGCACCTTGGCCGCACGCCAGCTCGGATACAGCGTCGCGACCGCCGACAGCACGAAGGCGATCAGGCCGATCTTGATCACGTCGCCCGCCACCAGCTCCGACGGCAGCTCGCTGATGAAGTACACCGACGGCGGCAGGAACTGCACGCCGAACAGATGCTCGATCATCGGGATCAGCCACGGAATGCTCCAGGCGATCAGGCTGCCGAGCCCCACGCCCGCCAGCGTGCCGACGAAGCCCACCGTCACGCCCTGCACCACGAAGATCTTCATGATCGAGCCGGGCTGCGCGCCGAGCGTGCGCAGGATCGCGATGTCGGCCTGCTTGTTGGTCACGGTCATCACCAGCGACGACACCAGATTGAACGCCGCCACCGCGATGATCAGCGTCAGGATGATGAACATCATGCGCTTCTCGATCTTGACGGCCGAGAACCAGGTCTTGTTCTGCTGCGTCCAGTCGCGGATATACAGATCGCCCGACAGCGAATGCGACAGTTGCACGGCCACGTCCGGCGCGCGCTGCATGTCCTTGAGGCGCAGCCGCACGCCGGTCGGCGCGGGCAGGCGGAACAAGGTCTGCGCGTCGCCGATGTCGATCATCGCGAGCGTGCTGTCGTATTCGTAGTGACCCGACTCGAACACGCCGACCACCGTGAACTGCTTGAGGCGCGGCAGCATGCCGGCCGGCGTGATGGTGCCTTCCGGCGCGACCAGCGTGACCTTGTCGCCCACGCCCACGCCGAGATTGCTGGCCAGCGCGGTGCCGAGCACGATGCCGAACTGGCCCGGCTGCAACGCCGCCAGCGAGCCGGCCTTCATGTCCTTGCTCACGTCCGACACCTGCGGCTCGCGAACCGGGTCGACGCCGCGCAGCAGCACGCCGCTGACGGCATCCTGGCGGGTCAGCAGGGCCTGTGCCTCGACATAGGGCGCCGAGCCGATCACCTCGGGGTTGCGGCGCGCTTCGTCGGCGGTCAGTTGCCAGTTCGGCATCGAGCCGGTGGGCGAGAAGATCTCGACGTGCGCGAGCACCGACAGCATGCGGTCGCGCACCTGCGTCTGGAAGCCGTTCATCACCGACAGCACCACGATCAGGGCCGCCACGCCGAGCGCGATGCCGAGCATCGAAACGGCGGCGATGAAGGAGATGAAACCGTTTCCGGTCGTGCGTTTGCCGGCGCGCGTGTAGCGCCAGCCGATCTGCCATTCGTACGGGAGTTTCAAGCGGGTCCTTTTTGCGTGTTGCGGCGGGCGTCGCCGGCCGGGTGAGGCATCCGGGCCGGCAGCCCGGAAGGCGGCGCACCGGGCCGGGCGCCGCCGATCACGCGCGAAGTTTGCCACACATTGCTTAATCGGCCCTGAAAATGAGATAGCCCGGGGCGGGCCGCCGCGGCGCCACGCAAACGCCGCCAATGCCGCGCCGGGCGGCCTTTCCGGCGCATCCGCCGGGCGCCGCGAACGGCAACCGCGGGCGCGACCTCCGGCCGTTGCCGGTCAAGCCGCGCGTGCGGCCGACGGCGTCGCTCCCGCCGCTCGTCGAGACACACCGAAGCCGCGCCTTCATGCCGCAACCGACGCCGCCGGCCCAGGCCGTTTGGCCTACAATGCGCACCATCATGCGTGACCACCCTTCCCCCCGCCGCCTCCATTTCCTGCTGCCGTTCGCGCTCCCGTCCGCCGCCGAGGCCGCCTTGTCGCTGCGCGATCTCGCGAGCCCCGCGCTGAGCACGCTGCTGGCCCGGGCGCGCCTCGTCGAGCGCACCGCCGGCGAGGATTTCCAGCGCACGCTGCCGCACGAACGCTGGCTGGCCCAGCGCTTCGGCGCGATCGACGGCCAGACCGACGACGCCCCGCTCGCCCCATACATGCTGCTCGCCGACGGCGGCACGCCCGGCGATGCGCCGTGGGCCTGCGTCGAGCCGGTTCACGTGCAGATCGCGACCGATCACCTCGTGCTGATCGATCCGTCCTCGCTCGAACTGGCCGACGCCGAAGCCGCCGCGCTGCTCGAGGTGGCGCGCCCGCTGATCGAGGAACTCGGCGTGCGCCTGCAGGCGCCGCATCCGCGACGCTGGTATCTGTCCAGCGCGGCGCTGGCCGAGCTGGACGGCGCCGCGCCGCTGCGCGCGAGCGGCCGCAACATCGAGATCTGGCTGCCGCACGAGGCCCGCACCGGCGAGCGCTCGCGGCTCTGGATGAAGCTGCAGAACGAAGTGCAGATGGCGTGGTTCGGCCATGCGGTGAACGACGCGCGCGAGGCGCGCCGGCAGTTCAGCGCGAATTCGATCTGGTTCCACGGCCAGGGCGCGCTGCGGCCGGTGCGCAGCCCGTTCGCGCGCGTGCTGTCCGCAGCCTGCGCCACGCGCGGGCTGGCGCTCGCCGCGC
>NZ_JAAGPF010000464.1 GCF_017104645.1 Burkholderia sp. Ac-20379 | reverse complement strand
ATGAGGCTGTCACACTACTGATGTGTGTGTGATTTGTTTTACTGCGACGCGCACCCACGGCACCTCGCCGGCCACCACCCCCCTTCCCCACCAGCACCCCGTCCCGGGCGCGGGGGCCTGCCGGGCCGGGCGCGGCGGCCTCGTCGCGTGCGCCGCGCGCCGCGTCGTCCTGCGCCAGCAGGCGCTCGCGCACGAAGCCGATGTGCTCGCGCAGCACGTAGAACTGCCCGGCGTAGGCGAGCGGCATCTTCATGCGGTTGACGGCGTCTTCCACGTCATCGAGCTTGTCGAGCAGCGCGATCCGCTCGCGCGGCGACAGCTCGCCGAGCGCGCTGCGTTCGAGCGTGATCAGCGCGCCGTACCAGCGGTAGATCCGCGAGCGGACGCGCCAGCCGTACAGCAGCGGCACGAAGCGCAGCCCCGGAATCAGCACCACCACCAGCGGCACCACGATCACCAGCAGCCGGTCGACCAGGCTTGCCACCCAGAACGGCAACTGGCGGTACAGGAAGGTCTTGCCCGATTTGTAGTAGCGCGCCGCGTCGTCCGACAGCGCAATGCTGCTGTGCGTGACCGGAGACGGGAATTCGCCCGCGCGCTGCAGGATCGTCGCGCGGCCCTGCACCTCGCGCGCCGCCTCGATCAGCAGATCCGACAGCGCCGGGTGCAGCGAATCGCGCGCGATCAGCTCGACGGTGGGCGACAGCGTGTGGATGTCCTCGGCCGGCAGGTTGGTGCCGGGGTCGTAGACGCCCATCGGCAGCGTGATGTCGGTCAGATAGGGCAAGCGGCGCGCGTAGGCGTCGGCCTGCGGAAACGAGTAGAAGCGCACGCCCGGCGCACGGAACAGCTTGGCCATCACCGGGATCTGGGTCGAATCGCCGGACAGGAACGCGGCATCGATCTTGCCGTCGATCAGCGCGCGCGCCGCGTCCTCGCCGGCCAGCGGCAGCAGCTGGGTCGCGCCGCCCGGCAGGATGCCGTTCAGCTTCAGCAGCGCCAGGCCGAGCTCGTGCGAGCCGCTGCCGTCCGGGCCGAGCGCGAGGCGCTTGCCGCGAAACTGCGAGAGCCGCTGCACCGGCGCGCCGCGATACAGGATCGCGATCGGCACGTAGCCCACGCTGCCGAGCGAGACGAGCTGATCCGGCGGGGTTTTCTGTTCGAGCCCGCTTTGAACGAACGCCACATCCACGCTGGCGTGCGGATCGAGCAGGCGCTGCAGGTTCTGCGCCGAGCCTTCGGACGGCAGCACGTCGAGCGTGATGCCGTTCTTGGCGAGGATCCGCTTGTACTTCTGCGCGGCCGACCAGTTGGTGCTGCCGGGCGGGCCGGCCGACAGCGTCAGGTGGGTGGGCGGCGCGGGCTGGATCAGCCGGATCGCGAGCCAGATCGCCGCGCCGCCGAGCAGCAGCGCCGGCCCGAACGACATCGCGAGGTCGCGCCACGACACCGCCACGAAGCGGGCGAGGATCCGGTGCGGGCGACGGGAGCGGGGCGGTTCGGTCATCGGAGCGGGAGGGGCGGAGCAGGCCGGTTCGGCACGGGACGTTCGGGCATCCCGAATCGCGACGATGGTAACCGAGTTCGGCTTCGGCGAGGCCCGCCGGGCGCGGGATTCGGGAAGGTCCGGATGGCCGCGCGCCACATGGGCCGATCCGGCACGCAAAGGCTTTGCGCTTCGCGTGCCGCTGGATTACATTGTGCGACGCAGCCGCGCCTTGTCCGTCGCGGCGCGACCCGGCGCTTCACAGATCGGGCGCGAGACGGACGTGGCCCGGCAGTCCGGCCAGCCCAGCGCTTGCCGGGCGGATGCAGCGCCTCTCGATCGCTCCGTGGAAATGTTGGCCGGCCATCCAAGCCGCCGGCCGTTTTCTGGGGGTACACCGGCCCCGGTTCGTCGATGAACGAACCTCGCCGGCATCACAAAAGGAGCAAACATGAAGTCGATCGTGTGGAAGGCACTGGGCAGCGCGGTAGTGGCGGCGCTCGTATGCGGCAATGTGTACGCGCAAGCGAGCGATGCGGCCAGCACCGACGCGCCGGCGGCCACCAAGAGCACGTCGAAGGCCGCCGCCAAGACGGTCCGCAAGCAGAACCGCAAGCTCGGCTACGCGGTGCGCAAGGCCATCACGAAGGCCGGCGGCATCGACGTCTCGAACATCACCGTGCGCTCGAAGGGCGGCGCGATCTCGCTGCAGGGCACGGTGCCCGACGCATCGCAGATCGACAAGGCCGGCGAAGCCGCCAAGGGCGTGAAGGGCGTCACCTCGGTCGACAACAAGCTGACCGTCCAGCAGCAGTAAGCGGCTGACAGCGCGCCGCGCGGCGAACCCGCCGCGCGGCGCGCGTTTCCTTCTTTCTTTTCTTTCCCGCGAATTCGGCGAATCCCCGCCGCCCGTCCTCAGACGGTGACGAGCTTCAGCCCCACCGCCACCAGCGTGGCCGCCAGCACGTTGCGCAGCAGGCGCTCCGGCGCGCGCGTCGACAGATGGCTGCCGATCACGATGCCCGGCAGCGAGCCGATCAGCAGCGACACCAGCATCGACCAATCCACCGAGCCGAGCAGCCAGTGGCCCATGCCGGCCACGAGCGTGAGCGGCACCGCGTGCGCGATGTCCGAGCCGACGATGCGCGTGGTCGCGAGCGTGGGATACAGCAACAGCAGCACCGTGACGCCGATCGCGCCCGCGCCGACCGAGGTCATCGACACCAGCACGCCGAGCACGACGCCCGTCAGCACCGTCAGCACGACCGTTCGCGCCGGGTTCGGCGCGAACGCGTGGCGCGTGGCGAACGCGGCCAGTTGCGGGCGGAACACGAGCGCGACCGAGGTCAGCAGCAGCGCCGCGCCGAGCACGATCTGGATCAGCCGGTTGGTGGACGCCGAGCCGAAGCCGTGCGCGTGCAGCAGCCAGAGCGTGAGCGCCGCGGCCGGCACGCTGCCTGCCGCGAGGCGGCCCGTGATGCGCCAGTCGATCGAGCCTTTCGAGCCGTGCACCAGCGTGCCGGTGGCCTTGGTGGCGGCCGCGTAGAGCAGGTCGGTGCCGACCGCCGTGGCCGGGTGGACGTTGAACAGCAGCACCAGGATCGGCGTCATCAGCGAACCGCCGCCGACGCCGGTCAGGCCCACGAGAAAGCCGACGAACAGGCCGGAAGCGGAGTACAGCAGATCGATATGAGGAAACGACATCGGCTAGGCTCGGAGGGTGGGCGCGGGTCGAAACCCAGCATTGTCGCAAAACTGGCGTCCGGGCGTGGGAATCTCCGTTGCGGCGTCGCCGGGGGCGTGCGCGGCGCGCTTGTCAGATCATGAAAAATGATTGCCGCGCGAGCACCGGTAACCGGCATGAATTAGGCGCAGCCGTGCAATAAAAATCTCGTGGCCGATTGAAACGTCCGGATTGAAAATGTTTAAAAAAATAATCCGATGCGGTGTTATGAAATTCTCCGTGAAGCTTGACTGGCCTGCGATCGCACGATGCCGTCCGGCAATCGTCGAGTTCGGGATTGGAGAAAAGCCGGCCTGTCATTTTCAATAGGGCGATCGCTGTCAGGTATTCGGGCTGTTACGGCGCTCGCGCGTAACGTTCCATTCGCCTGTTACGTTACGCCGCCGAATCGCGGCGCGTTCCGGCCAAGGCGTTTGCAGCGCGCGCGTCGCGCCGTCGTGCGCGAACCCCTCTGTTTCCGGGGATTTGTTGGACAGTTGTTCGACGAACCGCGTCGTTGACAATTGGCTTGCTGAACTGGCACGGACCCTGCAATGGACTCAGCCGTCATACCCGACGGCAAGACCAACTGACATGGGGTCAACAATGAAACAACACTTCAAGTTGTCGAGCATCGCGCTTTCGGCGCTGACGGCATTCGGTATCGCGGCGGCGCAGCCCGCGATGGCCGACGCCGGCACGGTCGTCAGCGATCTGGGGGCCAATCTGAATCTGGGCAGCTCGCTGAACGCGAGCGGCGCGACGCTCGGCGGCACCGGCAGCCTGGCCGGATCGTCGCTCGGCGTGAATGCGGCGATCAACGCGATCAACGGCGTGGCGCTGACGGTGACGGCGAACGGCGTGAAGGTGATCGACGTGGCGCTCGGCAACGTCGTCGGGCCGCTCAAGACTTCGCTCGGCGGTCTCGCCAGCACGGTCGGCGCGCTGGCGCAGAACACGCCGCTATCGGGCGTCGTCTCGGGCCTGCAGACGGCGTTGCAGAACCCGGCCGGCGCGCTGTCCGGGATCGTCGGCACGGCATCGGGCGCGCTGTCGAGCGGCGCCGCGGCGCTGGCCAACGGCGCGGGCGCGCTGGCGACCGGCATCAACTCGGCGGCCGGCACGGCGGCCGGTGCGCTGTCGAACGGGCTGGGCTCGGCC
>NZ_JAAGPF010000463.1 GCF_017104645.1 Burkholderia sp. Ac-20379 | reverse complement strand
TGCAGGCGGCGGGGCCGTGGCGCGCCGTCGAACTGCTGGCCGCCACGCCCGACGCGATCGATCACGTCGATTGCGCGACGCGCCTCGACGGCGACGACGGCATCGTGTCGGTGGCGATCCGCTTCCTCGATGCGCGCGCGCGGCACGCGCTGCACGCGCGCCTGCGCTGCGGCGATCACGCCACCGAACTGCGCTGGGACGACGCGGGCCTCGCTCGCGGCGAACTGCGGATCGCGCAGGTCGAGAAATGGTGGCCGCATACGCACGGCACGCCCGCGCTGCACGCGCTGACGCTCGAACTCGGCGCACGCGACGGCGCGCGCCACCTGCATGCGCTCGGCGAGGTGGGCTTCCGCACCGTCGACGTCGATCGCGGCGCGGACGGCAAGGGCTTCGCGCTGCGCATCAACGGCGTGCCGGTGTTCTGCCGCGGCGCGTGCTGGACCAGCGCCGATCTCGTCACGCTGACGGGCGAGCCGCCCGCGCTCGCGCACGGCTTCGCGCTGGCGCGCGACGCCGGCCTCAATCTGCTGCGCGTGGGCGGCACGATGCTGTACGAATCCGACGCGTTCTTCGAGATCGCGGACCGCACCGGCGTGCTGATCTGGCATGACTTCGCGTTCGCCAATTTCGACTATCCGACCGATGCCGCGTTCGTCGCCTCGGTCGAGCGCGAGGCGACGCAGTTCCTCGCGCGCACGCGCCGCTTCGCATCGCTGGCCGTGCTGTGCGGCGGCAGCGAGGTCGACCAGCAGGCCGCGATGTTCGGCCTGCCCGAGGCGATGCGCACGCAGGCGCTGTTCGTATCGCAACTGGCCGGCGTCGCCGCACGCGAACGCGGCGACGCCGTCTACGTGACGAATTCGCCATCGGGCGGCGCGTGGCCGTTCTCGACCGACGAAGGCGTCACGCACTATTACGGCGTGGGCGCCTACCTGCGCCCGCTCGACGATGCGCGGCGCGCCAACGTGCGCTTCGCCGGCGAGTGCCTCGCGTTCGCGAACGTGCCCGACGACATCGCGCTCGATGCGCTCGGCACGCATCAGGCGCACGACCCGCGCTGGAAACGCGCCGTGCCGCGCGACCCCGGCGCGGGCTGGGATTTCGACGACGTGCGCGATCACTATCTGCGCACGCTTTACGACGTCGATCCCGCGCGCCTGCGTTACGAGGATGCGCCGCGCTATCTGGATCTGTCGCGCGCGGTGGTGGCGGATGTAATGGGCGAGGTGTTCGCCGAATGGCGGCGCGCCGGCTCGGCGTGCGGCGGCGGCATCGTGTGGCAATGGCAGGATCTGCGCATCGGCGCGGGCTGGGGCGTGATCGATGCGCTCGGCGCGCCGAAAAGCGCCTATCACGGGCTCGCGCAGGCCTGGCAGCCGGTGCAGCTCGCGATCACCGACGAAGGCCTGAACGGGCTCGATCTGCATCTGATCAACGAGCGCGCCGAGCCGATCGCCGCGCGTCTCGAGCTCGTGTGCCTGCGCGACGGCGCGGTGGCGGTGGCGTCGGCGCAATGCGAGGTCGACCTGCCCGCGCGCAGCGCGCAGCGCGTGTCGGCCGCGCAGTGCCTCGGCCAATTCTTCGATTTCACGCATGCCTACCGGTTCGGCCCGCGCGCGCACGACGTGACGATCGCGAGCCTGCACGCGCGCGACACCGGCGCGCGGCTCGCCGAGGCATTTCATCTGCCCGACCGCTCGGCGCGCGAGCGTCGCGATCTCGGGTTGACGGCGGCGCTAGAGCGCACCGCCGACGGCTGGCAACTGCGCATCGAAACCCAGCGCTTCGCGCGCTTCGTGCAGGTGGCGGACCGCCACTATCGCGCCGTGCGCGACGGGTTTCATCTCGCGCCGCGCGTGCCGGTGGTCGTGCCGCTGGTGTTGCGAGCCGGCGGCATCGAACCCGATGCGCGGCCGAAACCGGGCGGCGAAATCCGCGCCATCAATGCGCAAACGCCGGTTTTCTACGATTGAGTGCGAGGCGCCGGCCGAGCGTACCCGCCCATGTCCTCGCGATCGCCGACGAGGCGAGGGCTTGCACGCATGCACATGCAAACGCCGAAGGCGCGTTCCCGCTCGGCCACTGAATGCGAAACGGGGCGGCCGCGCGATGGCGGGCCGCCCCGTTTCATTCAGCTTCGTTCAGGCCGGGTTCGCGTTCAGTCGAAGCGGCCCGTGCGCGCCATTTCCATCAGGCGCGCGATGCGCTCCTCGGTGGCCGGGTGGGTGCTGAACAGATTCGCGATCGAGCCGCCGGCCAGCGGGTTCATGATCATCATCTGCGCCGTGGCCGGGTGGGCCTCGGCCGTCTGGAACGGAATGCCCGACGCATAGCGGTGGATCTTGTCGAGCGCCGTGGCCAGCGCCTGCGGATCGCCCGAGATTTGCGCGCCGCCGCGATCGGCTTCGAATTCGCGTGCGCGCGAAATCGCCATCTGGATCAGTGCGCCGGCGATCGGCGCGAGCAGCGCCACCGCGATGCCGGCGATCGGGTTGGTCGGGCGGCCGTTTTCGTCGCGGCCGCCGAAGAACATCGCGAAGTTCGCGATCGCCGAGATTGCGCCGGCCATGGTGGCCGAGATCGTCGAGATCAGGATGTCGCGGTGCTTCACGTGCGCCAGCTCGTGCGCCATCACGCCGCGCATTTCGCGCTCGGACAGCACGCGCAGGATGCCGGTGGTGGCCGCCACGGCCGCATGTTCGGGATCGCGGCCGGTGGCGAACGCGTTCGGCGCGGCCTCGTCGATCAGGTAGACGCGCGGCATCGGCAGATTCGCGCGCGTGGCCAGCTCGCGCACCATGCGATAGAACTGCGGCGCGGTGGTTTCGTCCACTTCCTGCGCGTTGTACATGCGCAGGACCATCTTGTCCGAGAACCAATACGAAAAGAAATTCATGCCCAGCGCGAACAACAGCGCGATCGCCATCCCGCGCGAACCGCCGATCACGCCACCGATCGCGATGAACAGGGCCGTGATCGCGGCCATCAGCATTGCCGTCTTGACCCAATTGAACATAGTCGACTCCTTGACCGAAATCCTGTCCCACGACATCTCAAAATGTGCCGCCGGACGATTGTAAGCGATTCGTTAGATAAGGGCGCGCCGGAAAAATTCAATATGCACAACGGCGGCGCGCATTGAAACGCGTCGCGACGCGTCAGCGCTGGGTCGCCACCGCAAGCCGCAGGCCGAGGCCGACGAACGCGCTGCCCACCAGCCGGTCGAGCCACGTCTTCACGGCCGAATTGCCGGCCAGCCGGCGCGTGACGCTGCCCGCCACCCACGCCACGACGACGCTCCAGATCAGCCCCTGCAACGAGAACACGCCGCCGAGCGCGAGAAACGCGAGCGTTTTGTGGGCGCTGTCGGCGGCGACGAATTGGGGGAAGAACGAGATGAAGAACAGCACCACCTTCGGGTTGAGCACGTTGGTGGTGACGCCCTGCACGTAAAGCTGGCGCAACGAGCGGGCCGGCGCGGCGGCGGGCGCTTCGGCCGGGCTCGCGGGCGCTTCCGGGCGAGCCAGCAGCAGCTTCACGCCGAGATAGACCAGATAGGCCGCGCCGGCGTACTTGACCGCCGTGAACGCCATCGGCGAAGCGGCGATCAGCGCGGTCAGCCCGAACGCGCAGGCCAGCGTGTGGACCAGGCAGCCCGAGCCGATCCCGAGCGCCGACACGATGCCCGCGCTGCGGCCCTGCGCGACGCTGCGCCCAACGATGTAGGCGGTATCGGGACCCGGCGTGATGTTCAACAGGAGCACGGCGAGCAGAAAGACGCCGAAATGGGTGATGCCGAGCATGGGGAGAATCGAGACAGCGAAGGGGGACGGCTCATTCTACGCGCGTCGCCGGTGAGGCGGCAGCGGTTTGACACGGCGCATCGCCTGGCCGGCGATCGCTTCCGATCAACCGGCAACCCACGAAAACGGCGAAAAATCGGTGCGAAACCGCACTGAAACGCGCAAAACGGCGCGATAGTCGAATCGTCTCAATCCTGAGACGATTCGCCGCCGCGCTGGCCGCGCACGCTCGGTGCGGCGGCTCAGTCCGCCTCGGGCAACGCGAAACGCTGGCCGGCCGCGAGCGGCGCCCCGGCCAGGAACTCGCGCGCGGGA
>NZ_JAAGPF010000462.1 GCF_017104645.1 Burkholderia sp. Ac-20379 | reverse complement strand
TGAACAGTTGTAGGAGACATGTGTAGCGGATGTGTATATGAGAGGAAGACATTAAGTGACGACAGACACAAGATGGTAGTATAGTGCACAATAATGAAGATGGGAGAATGACAAGGGATAGTACATTATGTATAGATGTACAAGGATGAGATATATAGAATGTGCAAGAATGAGTGATGAAGTAATTAATTATATATAACGAACATTTCTTATTTCCTATTTTTTTTTTTTTTAATGCT
>NZ_JAAGPF010000461.1 GCF_017104645.1 Burkholderia sp. Ac-20379 | reverse complement strand
GATCGGCCAGGATCACGCGATGGAGGCGATCGCCAAGCGGATCCAGACCTCGCGTGCCGGCCTCGACAACCCCGACCGGCCGATCGGCGTGTTCATGCTGGCCGGCACCTCGGGCGTCGGCAAGACCGAGACGGCGCTCGCGCTGGCCGACGCGCTGTACGGCGGCGAGCACAACCTCATCACGATCAACATGAGCGAGTTCCAGGAGGCGCACACCGTCTCCACGTTGAAGGGCGCGCCGCCCGGCTACGTCGGCTACGGCGAGGGCGGCCTGCTGACCGAGGCGGTGCGCCGCAAGCCGTATTCGGTGGTGCTGCTCGACGAGGTCGAGAAGGCGCACCCCGACGTGCACGAGATGTTCTTCCAGGTGTTCGACAAGGGCGCGATGGAGGACGGCGAGGGCCGCGCCATCAATTTCCGCAACACGCTGATCCTGCTGACCACCAACGTCGGCACCGATCTGATCGCCGGGCTGTGCCAGGACCCGGACCTGATGCCCGACGCCGACGGCCTGGCCCGGGCGCTGCGCGCGCCGCTGCTCCAGGCGTTCCCGCCCGCGCTGCTCGGCCGGCTCGTGACGATTCCGTATTTCCCGCTGAGCGGCGAGATGCTGGCGCGCATCGTGCGGCTGCAGCTCGACCGCATCAAGCGGCGCGTGGAGGCGCGCTACCGCGTGCCGTTCGACTACGACGACGCGGTCGTGCAACTGGTGGTGAGCCGCTGCACCGAGAGCGAATCGGGCGGGCGGATGATCGACGCCATTTTGACCAACACCCTGCTGCCGGCCATCAGCCGCGCGTTCCTGACGCGCACGCTCGAAGGCGGCGCGCTCGAACGCGTGAGCGTGCGCGTCGAGGGCGGTGATTTTTCCTATCGATTCGAGGCAGGCGCCATCGCATGAAAGCCATTCCGAAAATACTTCACATCATCTGGATCGGCGGCGACATTCCGGTGCGCAACCGTGAGTGCATCGCGTCGTTTCCGCGGCTGAACCCCGACTGGAAGGTCAACCTGTGGATCGACGCGAACCAGTTGCTGACCGGCGAGCGCCGCCAGCAGATCAGCGAGCGGTACAAGGCCGCGCACGACGGCGCGGCGGTGCCGCCCGCCCACTGGCAGGCGTCGGCCGGAGCGCTCGCCGAGCAGGGTGGCGGCGACGACGCCACGATCGATTATCTCGAAACCTACCTGGGCCAGCGCGGCGAGGCGCTGCAGGGCAAGCGCAGCCGCAACGCCAACGCGATCATGATGTTTTGCGAGGCCAACGGGATCACGGTGCGCGAGGTGCAGCGCGATCTGAAGATCGGCAAGAACGCGCCGATCTACCGCCAGGAGCTCGTCAATCGCGGCGGCAATTTCGGCGCGGCCAGCGACATCCTGCGCATCGAGATCCTGCTGCAGCACGGCGGGGTGTACGTCGATACCGACATCCGCTGCGTGCAGGCGCTCGGCGAGATCGTCTGCCATCAGTCGTACCCGCGCTTCTCGTCGGTCTACCCCAGCCCGAACTGGAAAACCGTCGACGAGCAGGGCTGGAACAGCGACGCGTGGTGGCAAACCACCATCACGCCCGGGAATCTGCCGCAGATCAGCAACTCGGTGATCGCGTCGCACGCGGGCTGCCGTGGCTTGACGTCCTACAAATCGCTGATTCACGGCAATTTCAAGGCGATGAAGAAGTCCGACGAGCTGCGCAGGTTGTACGAGCTCGACATCCGCACCTCGACCGTCAGGATGACCGGCCCGACCGCCGCCGCCCAGAGCACCGGCTTCCAGGACATCCGCAGGGAACGCACCGACCGGCAAATCCATTCGTCGAATCCGGATCAACCGCTGGAGGATTGCCGCTTCATGCGCGACAACTGGTACTTCCCGATGTACAAGGTGCGCGACGAGTATTTCCACGACTGGCTGTGAGCCGGCTTGCCAGCCGGAAACTCGATGGAATAGATCGCCGCGCCCGGTTGTTATGTGTTGAGAAGCTCATCGACACAGGCACGCGATACATTCCATGGCTCACGCAATCACACTCAGTTCCAACGTCGGCAGCAGCCTGCTGTTCTCGAACCTGAGCGCGACCGAGGCGCTTGGCAGGCTGTTCTCCTTCCGTCTCGAAGCGATCAGCAAGAACGTCGCGATCGACCTGCGCGCGCTGCTCGGCACGCCGATGACGGTCAAGCTCGTCACGCCGCAGGGCTATACGCGCCATTTCAACGGCATCGTGTGCGAAGGCGAGCAGGCCGGCTTCGTCAGCATCGACGGCGTGCGCTACGCCGTGTACCGCTTCGTGCTGGTGCCGAAGCCGTGGCTCGCCACGCGCCGCCGCGATTGCCGCATCTATCGCGGCATGAGCGTGCCGCAGATCGTGCAATCCGTGCTCGGCGACATCGGCTACAGCGACCTCAAGCCGAGCCTGACCGGCAGCTATCCGCCGCGCGATTACTGCGTGCAATACCGCGAGAGCGATTTCGACTTCATCAGCCGCCTGATGGAGCAGGAAGGCATCTACTACTTCTTCACGCATGCCGAAGGCACGCACACCATGGTGCTGGCCGACGCGCTCGGCGCGCACACCACGGTGCCGGGCTTCGAGCAGATTCCGTACGCGCCGCCCACCGAGCGCGGCAAGCGCATGAAGGCCTCGATCAGCGACTGGGAAACGGCGCGCGCGATGAACACGATGCGCGTGCAGCTCGACGATTACGACTATCTGAAGCCGAAGGCGTCGCTGCTGGCCACCGAGGAACTGACCGAGACGGACGAAGCGTCGAGCCTCGGCGGCCTCGACGCCTACGATTTCTCGTACGACACGGTGGGCTACGACCAGCGCCTGAGCGACGGCCAGCGCTACGCGCAGGTGCGCGCCGACGCGCAGAACGTGCCGCTGTTCGCGAGCCGCGCGCAGACCGACGCGTGCGGCCTGGCGACCGGCGCGCTGTTCCGGCTCAAGGATTTCCCGGCGGCCGAGGCCAATCAGGAATATCTGGTGATCGGCACGCAAACGCGGCTCGTCGAGCCCGATTACGTGACGGGCGGCGGCGGGGACGACGGCGAGCCGCCGTTCCACTGCGCGTTCCAGGCGATCCGCAGCCGCCAGCCGTTCCGCGCGATGCCCATCACGCCGCGCCCGACCATCGCCGGGCTGCAGACGGCCGTGGTGTATGGCGACACGCCCGAGGACATCGCCGTCGACAAGTACGGCCGCGTGCAGGTGACGTTCTTCTGGAGCCGCCCCGGCAAGCCGCACGCCGACAACTCGTGCCCGGTGCGCGTCGCGCAGTTCTGGGCCGGCAAGCGCTGGGGCGCGCAGTTCATTCCGCGCGTGGGGCAGGAGGTGGTGGTCAGCTTCCTCGACGGCAATCCGGACCGGCCGCTGATCATCGGCAGCGTCTACAACGCCGACAACATGCCGCCGTACAGCCTGCCCGACAACAAGACGCAGAGCGGCGTCAAGAGCCGCAGCCACGCGGGCGGCGGCAGCGAGGACTACAACGAGATCCGCTTCGAGGATCGCAAGGGCGACGAGCAGGTGCTGATCCACGCGCAGAAGGATCTGCGCGAGGAATCGGAGCACGATCACGACGTGCAGGTGGCGCACGACTACACGCTGACGGCCGGCAACCAGATCAAGCTCGTCACCGGGCTGGCCAGCATCACGATGAACCGCTCGGGCGAGATCGCGATCCATGGCACCAACCTGACGATCAGCGGCGAGATGAACGTGACGCTGGCCTCGGGCCTCGCGATGGAAATCAACTCGAAGGCGAACCTCAACGTCAGCTCGGTGGCGGCGATGGAAATCATGTCGGAAGCCGATTGCCTCGTGCAGTCCACCAACCTGCAGCTGATCGGCACCGCCACGGCCATTCTCGGCGGCGCCGCGCCGATGATCCTGTGAGCGCGCTGCTCGACGCCGCGCGGCAGATGAAACTGTCCGCGCCGGCCCTCGCCTGCCTGCACGACGCGATGGCGCCGCGCGCCGCCGTGCAGGCGCTGCTCGACGCCGGCCTGTGCGCCGACGCGCTGAGCCTGCTCGCGCGCCTGCTGCCGCATCGCTACGCGGTGGCGTGGGTGTGCCAGTGCGGCAGCCG
>NZ_JAAGPF010000003.1 GCF_017104645.1 Burkholderia sp. Ac-20379 | reverse complement strand
TGGCGCTCGCCGCGCAGGTGCCCGCCGACGCGCCGCCGGCCGCGTTCGACGCGCTCGCCGGCAGCAACGCCGATCAAGACGACGCGCGCGCCACGCTGATCGAACTGGACGCGCTGACCGTTCCGTTCATCCAGCAGGACTGGTACCGCTGGCGCGACACGCTCGACGCGCTGGAGCGCGACTGGTTCGCCCCGGCGCTCGACGCGCTGCGTGCGGGCCGGGTGCGCGAACTGACGTTCACGCTGTGCGGCGACACCAGCGCCACGACGCTCGCCGCCACACGCGGCGATCTCCGCAAATTCTGGCGGCGCCGCGCGCTCGCCTCCCTGTTCGAATAACGCAAGCGCATGACCCGACTCGTCACCCGCGCGGCCTCGCCCGCCGACACCGAAGCCCTCGCCCGTCACGGCCTGCATCCCGTTCTCGCGCGCCTGTACGCGGCGCGCGGCGTCACCTGCCCCGAAGACATCGAAACGGCGCTGGCCCGCCTCGTGCCGCCCGCCAGCCTGAAGGGCTGCGAGGACGCCGCCGTGCTGCTGGCCGATGCGCTCGACGCGCGCAAGCGGATGCTGGTGGTGGCCGACTACGACTGCGACGGCGCCACCGCCTGCGCCGTGGCCGTGCGCGGCCTGCGCATGCTCGGCGCGAACATCGATTACCTCGTGCCGAACCGCTTCGAATACGGTTACGGCCTGACGCCCGAAATCGTCAAGCTCGCCGCCGCGCGCAAGCCGGATCTGCTGATCACGGTGGACAACGGCATCGCCAGCGTCGACGGCGTGGCCGCCGCCAACGCGCTCGGCATCGACGTGCTGGTGACCGATCACCACCTGCCCGGCGCGACGCTGCCGGACGCGCGCGCGATCGTCAATCCGAACCAGCCGGGCTGCGAGTTCCCGAGCAAGCACATCGCCGGCGTGGGCGTGATGTTCTACGTGCTGCTCGCGCTGCGCGCCGAACTGCGCCGCCGCGGCGCGTTCGGCGACGCCCGCCCGGAGCCGCGTCTCGACGGCCTGCTCGATCTGGTCGCGCTCGGCACCGTGGCCGACGTGGTGCGCCTCGACGGCAACAACCGCGTGCTGGTGGCGCAGGGCCTGCAACGAATCCGCAACGGCCGCATGCAGCCCGGCGTCGCCGCGCTGTTCCGCGCCGCCGCGCGCGAGGCGCGCACCGCCTCGGGCTTCGATCTGGGCTTCGGCCTCGGGCCGCGCCTGAACGCGGCCGGCCGGCTCTCGGACATGTCGCTCGGCATCGAATGCCTGACCACCGACGACGTGGGCCGCGCCTGGGAGCTGGCGCAGCAGCTCGACACCATGAACCGCGAGCGCCGCGAGATCGAAGCCGGCATGCAGCAGCAGGCGCTGGCCGATCTGGCCGATGTCGATCCGGCCGAGGCGGCCACCATCGTGCTGTTCAATCCCGAGTGGCATCAGGGCGTGATCGGCATCGTCGCGGGCCGGCTCAAGGAGAAGTTCCACCGCCCGTCGTTCACGTTCGCGCACGCCGACGAGAGCGGCGCGCGCGTCAAGGGCTCCGGCCGTTCGATCCCGGGCTTCCACCTGCGCGACGCGCTCGATCTGGTGTCGAAGCGCGAACCGGACCTGCTCGTCACGTTCGGCGGCCACGCGATGGCGGCCGGCGTCACGATCGAGACCGCCAACGTCGAGCGTTTCGCCGCCGCGTTCGAGGCGGTGGCGCGCGAATGGCTGTCGGCCGAGGCGCTCGCGCGCGTAGTCGAAACCGACGGCGACCTCGAGGATGCGTATTTCACGCCGCAGTTCGTCGAGCTGATCGACGCAGCCGTCTGGGGCCAGGGCTTCCCGGCGCCGCTGTTCTCGGGCGAATTCGAGGTGGCCTCGCAGGCGCTCGTCAAGGACAAGCACCTGAAGCTGCAACTGCTGCGCGGCCGCCAGCGCTTCGGCGCGATCTGGTTCAACCACACCGAGCCGCTGCCGGCGCGCGCGACCGTCGCCTACCGGCTCGCGAGCGACACCTGGAACGGCGTCACGCGCGTGCAGCTGATCGTCGAGCACGCCGCCTGAGGCGGCGCGGCGGGCCGCCCGGCCTGCCGCCGCGCTCGCCGGCAGCCGCTTCCCCGCCGGCCGGGCTTCGATCCTCCCCCCATTCCCAGGCCATCCGCGGCCGGGCCATCGCGCCGCCGCCGCGCGGCAGCCCCGCCGGGCATACCGGAGGGGCCGTCCGATCGGCTATAATTTCGCCTTTTCACGAAGCCGAAAAAGCGATCAACACATGGAAGCCGAACGCCTCAACGCGATCGAAAGCCTTCTCGCGGACCTGCGCCGGCGCGCAGGCGAGCTACGGGGGTATCTTTGACTACGACGTCAAATCCGCGCGTCTAGCCGAAGTCAACAAGGAACTCGAAGATCCGAACGTCTGGAACGATTCGAAGAACGCCCAGGCCCTCGGTCGCGAGAAGAAATCGCTGGAAGGCGTCGTGATGACGCTGACCGCGCTCGATAACGATCTCGGCGACGCCAGCGATCTGTTCGATCTCGCCCGCGACGAAGCCGACGAAGATACCCTCGTCGCCAGCGAGGCCGATGCCGCCGAACTCGAGAAGCGCGTCGCGGAAATCGAATTCCGCCGGATGTTCTCGAACCCGGCCGATCCGAACAACTGCTTCATCGACATCCAGGCCGGCGCCGGCGGCACCGAGGCTTGCGACTGGGCGTCGATGCTGCTGCGCCAGTACCTGCGCTACTGCGAGCGCAAGGGCTTCAAGACCGAAGTGCTCGAAGAATCCGACGGCGACGTGGCCGGCATCAAGAACGCCACGATCAAGGTCACGGGCGATTACGCCTACGGCTTCCTGCGCACCGAAACGGGCATTCACCGCCTCGTGCGCAAGTCGCCGTTCGATTCGTCGGGCGGCCGTCACACGTCGTTCTCGTCGGTGTTCGTCTATCCGGAAATCGACGATTCGGTCGAGATCGAGGTGAACCCGGCCGACCTGCGCATCGATACCTATCGTGCGTCGGGCGCGGGCGGTCAGCACATCAACAAGACCGACTCCGCCGTGCGGATCACGCACATGCCCACCGGCATCGTGGTGCAGTGCCAGAACGACCGTTCGCAGCACCGCAACCGCGCCGAAGCCATGGCGATGCTGAAGTCGCGCCTGTACGAAGCCGAAATGCGCAAGCGCCAGGCCGAGCAGGACAAGCTCGAATCGAGCAAGACGGACGTGGGCTGGGGCCACCAGATCCGCTCCTACGTGCTCGACCAGAGCCGCGTGAAGGATCTGCGCACCAACGTCGAAATGAGCAACACCCGCGCCGTGCTCGACGGCGATCTCGACGATTTCATCGGCGCCAGCCTGAAACAGGGTGTCTGATCGTCAGGGCGGCCTCGCGCCGCCCGCCCCACGCGGCGATACCGCGCGCTTCGCGCGATCGCCGCGGCCCCCGCGCCCGGCCCGCCGGACGCACCCGCAGCACCGGCCCGACCGAGCTGTCGCATTTGCCGCACTCGCCGCATCTGTCACGCGCCGCATCCGTGTCACCCACCGAATTCCGACCATCATGACCGAACCGACCCAACCGCAGCAGGCCGCGCCCGCGACCGACGAAAACCAGATCATGGCCGAGCGCCGCGAGAAGCTGCGCGCGCTGCGCGAGCAGGGCGTCGCCTATCCGAACGATTTCCAGCCGACGCACCACGCCGCCGACCTGCAATCGGGCCACGCGGACGACGACAAGGACGCGCTCGAAGCCAAGGCGCTCGAAGTCAAGCTGGCCGGCCGGATGATGCTCAAGCGCGTGATGGGCAAGGCCGCGTTCGCCACCGTGCAGGACGGCTCGGGCCAGATCCAGTTCTTCATCACGCCGGCCGACGTCGGCGCCGAAACCTACGACGCGTTCAAGAAGTGGGACCTCGGCGATATCGTCGCCGCGCGCGGCCAGCTGTTCCGCACCAACAAGGGCGAGCTGTCGGTCAAGTGCGTGGAACTGCGCCTGCTGTCGAAGGCGCTGCGC
Source organism: Burkholderia sp. Ac-20379 (assembly GCF_017104645.1). GTDB lineage: Bacteria > Pseudomonadota > Gammaproteobacteria > Burkholderiales > Burkholderiaceae > Burkholderia. The sequence goes on along the minus strand of NZ_JAAGPF010000003.1, from coordinate 66,753 downwards.
CCGCTGCCGGACAAGTTCCACGGCCTGGCCGACCAGGAAACGCGCTACCGCCAGCGCTATGTCGACCTGATCGTCTCGCCCGAAACGCGCAACACGTTCCGCGCGCGCACCAAGGCGATCGCCTCGATCCGCAAGTTCATGGCCGACGCCGATTTCATGGAAGTCGAAACGCCGATGCTGCACCCGATCCCGGGCGGCGCCACGGCCAAGCCGTTCGTCACGCACCACAACGCGCTCGACATGGAAATGTTCCTGCGGATCGCGCCGGAGCTCTACCTGAAGCGGCTGGTCGTGGGCGGCTTCGAACGCGTGTTCGAAATCAACCGGAATTTCCGTAACGAGGGCGTGTCGCCGCGCCACAACCCGGAATTCACGATGATGGAGTTCTACGCGGCGTACACCGACTATCGCTGGTTGATGGACTTCACCGAGCAGGTGATCCGCCAGGCCGCGATCGACGCGCTCGGCACCGCGACGATCCAGTATCAGGGCCGCGAGCTCGATCTGGCCAAGCCGTTCCATCGCTTGACGATCACGCAGGCGATCCAGAAGTACGCGCCCGACTACACCGATGCGCAACTGGCCGACGTGGCCTTCCTGCGCACGGAACTGAAGCGCTTCGGCGTGGACGTCGGCCAGCCGGCGTTCCTGAACGCCGGCATCGGCTCGCTGCAACTGGCGCTGTTCGAGGAAACCGCCGAATCGCAGCTGTGGGAACCGACCTACATCATCGACTACCCCGTCGAAGTCTCGCCGCTCGCGCGCGAGTCGGACACGGTGCCGGGCATCACCGAGCGCTTCGAGCTGTTCATGACGGGCCGCGAAATCGCCAACGGCTTCTCGGAGCTGAACGATCCGGAAGATCAGGCCGCGCGCTTCAAGAAGCAGGTCGACCAGAAGGATGCGGGCGACGAGGAAGCGATGTACTTCGACGCCGACTACATCCGCGCGCTCGAATACGGCATGCCCCCGACGGGCGGCTGCGGCATCGGCATCGACCGCCTCGTGATGCTGCTCACCGACAGCCCGACGATCCGCGACGTGCTGCTGTTCCCGCACCTGCGCCGCGAAGACTGAGCCGCCTGATCGCACTGGCCGGCGGGTGACGCCCGCGGCCGGTGCAATGCCTTGCCTCGGGCCGCGCGTTCGCCGCGGCCCTTCCCCCCGCCTTCCTTACGACCGACAGCTTTGTAACGGTGCGTAACATTGCCCCGCGACGGCACGCATGCATTGACGCGGATCAATGGCCGACCGGCCTCGCCGCCGCGCCTGGTCGAACCTGCCAGCGGTAATCGTTACATCTTGATACGCCGGCACCGGTCGGAATGATCGACACTCGTCGACAGAAAATAACGCACACGAAGTGCGCTGGAGAGTCGATATGGACAACCCGAACCACGCAAACAACGCCACCGCTACCGAATCGCCGCGCAAACGCCTTCATCCGCTCGTCGCCACCGCTGCAGGCGCGGTGATCGTCGCCAGCCTGGCCGCCACCGCCGCCATCACCGGCGTGCTGCCGAAGGCCGGCGGTTCGCCGTCGGCGTCCACGCCGCCGGCCGCAATCGACACGGCCGCGCCGGCCAGCGGCGCCGCCAATGCCCAGACCGCGCTACAGGCGCAGCAAGCCGCGCCGCCTGCACAAGCCATGCAATCGGCCGCAACGCGCGCGCCGGCGCAACCCGAACCGGCCGCCGCGCCGCAGCCGCCGCAATATGCGCAACAACCGGCCCAACCGCAGGCCGCCGTCTGCCATACGTGCGGCACCGTGGTCGCGATCACCGAAACGCGCACCGAAGGCCACGGCACCGGGATCGGCGCGATCGGCGGCGCTGCCGCCGGCGGCCTGATCGGCAACCAGTTCGGCAGCGGCGGCGGCCGCACCGCGATGACCATCGTCGGCGCGCTCGGCGGCGGCCTGGCCGGTAATTCGGTCGAGAAGCACATCCGCAGCGAAACCACGTATCACGTGCGGGTGCGCATGCAGAGCGGCGCGGAACGCAGCTTCACGTATCGCAACCCGCCGCCGTTCGGTCAGGGCGAGCGCGTGCACATCGAACGCGGCACGCTGGCGGCCGGCTGATCGCCTGCCCGCACACGTCGACGCTGCCGTTCCGCAGCGTCCGAATGCAAAAACGGCCGGTTGACGTCATGTCAACCGGCCGTTTTTTCGTGCTGCGCCGCGCTGTTGGCACGGCCCGCGCTCACGCGTCGTCGAAATCCGATTCGTCGATCCACAGCAACTGGATCGCCTCGAGGATTTTCTCGCCCGAGCGGTCGGGCGCATCGTCGAACCCGTCGAGACCGAGCACCCACTGGTGCAGATCGGTGAAGCGGATCGTCTTCGGATCCACGTCGGGAAACTTGTCGGCCAGCGCGATGGCGATCGCGCGCGAATCGGTCCATTTCATCGTCGCACCTCCTGATTCCGGAACGGGTCAGTGATTCTCTTTGGCGTGATTGATCGTGTACTTCGGGATCTCGACGACGAGATCCGAATTTTCCTCGACGATCGCCTGGCACGACAGGCGCGACTGCGGCTCCAGGCCCCAGGCGCGGTCGAGCAGGTCGTCCTCGTCCTCTTCGGACGGTGTCAGATCGTTGAAGCCTTCGCGCACGATCACGTGGCAGGTCGTGCAGGCGCACGACTTCTCGCAGGCGTGCTCGATCTCGATACCGTTCTCGAGCAGGTTGTCGCAGATGCTCTTGCCGGGCGTCGCATCGATCACCGCGCCATCCGGGCACAGTTCGACGTGGGGCAAAACTACGAGTTGGGGCATGTCGGTTCCGTGATTCGTCAATGGCGCGCCGGGCGCGCCGTCCCGCATCGCGCCCAAGCGGGCACGATGCCGTTGTTCATTCTCAGATCTCGTCGAGCTTGCGGCCCTTGAGCGCGCGGCGGATGTTCTTGTCCATGCGACGCGCCGCGAATTCGTCGGTGCCCTCGGCCAGCGCCTTGGTTGCCGCATCGATCGCGTCGGTGTCGTCGCCGCCCGCAAGCGAACGCAGTGCGGCGATCAGCGCATCGATCGCGGCGCGCTCGTCGGCGTCGAGCAGGTCGGGATCGACCGCCAGCGCCGCCTCGGTCGCCTCGATCACGCGCTGCGCTTCCACCTGCGCTTCGCGCAGCGCGCGGGCGCGCATGTCGATGTCGGCCGTCTTGAAGCTGTCCTCGAGCATCTTGGCGATGTCGTCGTCGGCCAGGCCGTACGACGGCTTGACCACCACCGAGGCTTCCACGCCCGAATGCTGCTCGCGTGCGAACACCGACAGCAGCCCGTCCGCGTCGACCTGATAGGTCACGCGAATCCGCGCCGCGCCGGCCGTCATCGGCGGAATGCCGCGCAGCTCGAAACGCGCGAGCGAGCGGCAATCGGCCACCAGTTCGCGTTCGCCCTGCACGACGTGGATCGCCATCGCCGTCTGGCCATCTTTGAAGGTGGTAAATTCCTGCGCACGCGCGACGGGGATCGTCGAGTTGCGCGGAATGATCTTCTCGACCAGGCCGCCCATGGTTTCGACGCCGAGCGACAGCGGAATCACGTCGAGCAGCAGCCAATCGTCGCCGTTCGCGCGGTTGCCGGCCAGCAGATCGGCCTGCACGGCCGCGCCGAGCGCGACCACCTGATCGGGATCGAGATTGACGAGCGGCGGCTGGCCGAAGAAGCGTTCGACGGCCGCGCGGATCACCGGCATGCGCGTCGCGCCGCCCACCAGCACGACGCCCTTGATGTCGGCCGGCGTGACCTGCGCGTCGCGCAGCGCCTTGCGCGTGGGCGACAGCGTACGCGCGACGAGTGGCTCGACCAGCGCGGCGAAGGTATCGGCCGCGATGGTTTGCGCGATCGCGACGCCGGTGGAGAGCGTCAGCTCGAACGCAGCCTGCGGCGCGTCCGACAGCGCTTCCTTGACGGCACGCGAGCGGTCGAGCAACGCGCGCACGTCTTCGGCCGACAGCGCCGCGCGGTCGATGCCGGCTTCGGCCAGCACGTGCGCGAACAGCGCGTGATCGAAATCGTCGCCGCCGAGCGCCGAATCGCCGCCGGCCGCCAGCACTTCGAACACGCCCTTGGTCAGCTTGAGGATCGACAGGTCGAACGTGCCGCCGCCGAGATCGTAGACGGCATAGAGGCCTTCCGCGCCATTGTCGAGCCCGTAGGCGATCGCGGCGGCGGTCGGTTCGTTGAGCAGGCGCAGCACGTTCAGGCCGGCCAGACGCGCGGCGTCCTTGGTCGCCTGGCGCTGCGCATCGTCGAAATAGGCCGGCACCGTGATGACCGCGCCGACCAGCTCGTCGCCGAGCGTATCTTCGGCGCGCTGACGCAGCGTCGCGAGAATCTCGGCCGACACCTCGACCGGGCTCTTGACGCCGTCGATCGTGCGGATCTGCACCATGCCCGGCGCATCGACGAAATCGTACGGCGCGTTGGCCGCATGTTCGACCTCGGCCTTGCCGCGGCCCATGAAGCGCTTGACCGACACGATCGTGTTGCGCGGATCGCTGGCCGCCGCGTCCTTGGCCGCGTAGCCGAATTGACGGCCGCCCTTCTCGAGATAGCGCACCACGGACGGCAGCAGCATGCGGCCTTCGTCGTCGGGCAGCACTTCGGGCACGCTGTTGCGCACCGAAGCCACCAGCGAATTGGTCGTGCCGAGATCGATGCCGACTGCGAGGCGCCGCTGATGCGGCGCGGGCGCCATGCCGGGTTCGGAGATTTGCAGTAAAGCCATCGGTTTTATCGGTGAGGGGCGCATCGCCCCGCTTGCAACGCACGCCGCAACGAACGCGGCGCGTGCGCGGTTAGTCTTCGAGACGCTCGATCTGCGTGGCCACTTCGGCGGCGACACGCTCGATGAACATCAACTGCCGCACGGCCTCGGCCGCGCCCTGGTTCGATCCGCTGTCGAGCAGCGCCGCGAGCTTGTCGAGCCGCACGCGCTTTTCGCCGCGCAGCTCGCCGAGCAGCGCGTCGAGCGCATCGACGTTCTTCGCTCCGGCGGCATCCTCGATCGCCTCGCGCCATTCCATCTGCTGCATCAGGAAGGCCGGCTCCATCGCCGTGTTGTTCTCCGCGCCGACATCGACGTCGCGCAGCGACAGCAGGTAGATGGCCCGCGTCAACGGGTCGCGCAGCGTCTGATACGCCTCGTTCGCGCGCGTGGCCCATTGCATCGCGACGCGCTTTTGCGCGTCGCCGGCCGCCGCGAAGCGGTCCGGATGCACCTGCGATTGCACGGTGCGATACGCGGTGTCGAGCGCGTCGGCGTCGAGCGCGAACTGCGTCGGCAGATGAAAGAGTTCGAAGAAGCTGTCTTTCAGCGAAATCATCGCGTTGCGTTCCAACCTGATCGTGAGCGCGGCGCGAGCCGCACAAGAAAAAGGCGGCCTGTGCCGCCTGTCGCCCGCATCGCGCGGCGCTTCGTCAGATGCGGAACGACTCGCCGCAGCCGCACTCGTCCTTGACGTTCGGGTTGTTGAACTTGAAGCCTTCGTTCAAGCCCTCGCGCGCGAAGTCGAGCTCGGTGCCGTCGATGTAGGCGAGGCTCTTCGGATCGACCACGACCTTCACGCCATGGCTCTCGAACACTTGATCTTCGCCTGCCACGTCGTCGACGTATTCGAGCTTGTACGCGAGGCCCGAGCAGCCGGTCGTGCGCACGCCGAGCCGCAGGCCCAGCCCCTTGCCGCGTCGCGTCAGGTACTTCTGAACGTGTTGCGCTGCTTTTTCGGTCAGTGTGATTGCCATGATGTTCCTGGTCGCCCGCGCCGCGCGCAGGCGTCTTCCTCGATGAACCCCGCCGCCGCGCCCAAGGCGCCGGCGGCGTACCGCGTGCCGTATGCCCGAAGCGTCAGCGCGCTCAGGCAGCCTGGCCGTCTTCGGCCGTGGCGTCGTGACGCTTGCGATAGTCGGCCACGGCCGCCTTGATCGCATCTTCGGCGAGGATCGAGCAGTGGATCTTCACCGGCGGCAGCGCCAGTTCCTCGGCGATCTGCGTGTTCTTGATGGCCAGCGCCTGGTCGAGCGTCTTGCCCTTGACCCATTCGGTCACGAGCGAGCTCGAGGCGATGGCCGAGCCGCAGCCGTACGTCTTGAACTTCGCGTCTTCGATCAGGCCATCGGCGCCGACGCGAATCTGCAGCTTCATCACGTCGCCGCAAGCCGGCGCGCCGACCATGCCGGTGCCGACCGCATCGTCGTCCTTCGCGAACGAACCGACGTTACGCGGGTTTTCGTAGTGATCCAGAACCTTGGTGCTGTAAGACATGATTCGACTCCTTGATACGTTGCGTGTGCGCGGCACCGGCCGCGCGACCTTCGTTCAGTGTGCGGCCCACTCGATCGTCGACAGATCGACGCCGTCCTTGTGCATTTCCCAGAGCGGCGACAGATCGCGCAGCTTGGCGATCTTGCCCTGCAGCAGGTTGATCACGTAATCGACGTCCTGCTCGGTCGTGAAACGGCCGACCGTGAAGCGGATCGAGCTGTGCGCCAGCTCGTCGTTGCGGCCCAGCGCGCGCAGCACGTAGGACGGCTCCAGCGAGGCCGACGTGCAGGCCGAGCCCGACGACACGGCCACGTCCTTGATCGCCATGATCAGCGATTCGCCTTCGACGAAGTTGAAGCTGATGTTCAGGTTGTGCGGGACACGCTGCTCCATGTCGCCGTTCACGTAGGTTTCCTCGATCTGCGACAGGCCGCGCAGCAGCTTGTCGCGCAGCGCGCGCACGCGCTCGTTCTCGACCGCCATTTCCTCGCGCGCGATGCGGAACGCCTCGCCCATGCCGACGATCTGGTGCGTCGCCAGCGTGCCCGAACGCATGCCGCGCTCGTGACCGCCGCCGTGCATCTGCGCTTCGATGCGCACGCGCGGCTTGCGGCGCACATACAGCGCGCCGATGCCCTTCGGGCCGTAGGTCTTGTGCGCCGAGAACGACATCAGGTCGACCTTCAGCGTGGCCAGATCGATCGCGACCTTGCCCGTCGACTGCGCTGCGTCGACGTGGAACACGATGCCCTTTTCGCGGCAGATCTCGCCGATCGTCGCGATGTCCTGCACCACGCCGATTTCGTTGTTCACGTGCATGACCGACACCAGGATCGTGTCGGCGCGCAGCGCGGCCTTGAACGCGTCCAGATCGATCAGGCCGTCGTCCTTGACGTCGAGGTACGTGACGTCGAAGCCTTCGCGCTCGAGTTCGCGGCAGGTGTCGAGCACGGCCTTGTGCTCGGTCTTCACCGTGATGATGTGCTTGCCCTTGCCCTGGTAGAAGTGCGCCGCACCCTTGATCGCCAGGTTGTCCGACTCGGTCGCGCCCGACGTCCAGATGATTTCGCGCGGATCCGCGTTGACCAGCGCCGCCACCTGCTCGCGCGCTTCTTCGACTGCGCGCTCCGCATCCCAACCGTAGGCATGGCTGCGCGATGCGGGGTTACCGAACTGCTCGCGCAGATACGGCACCATCTTGTCGACCACGCGCGGATCGACCGGGGTCGTCGCGCTGTAGTCCATGTAGATGGGCAGGTGAGGAGTATCGTTGTTCATCTGTCGCTCCGGGTATTCGTTCAATGCAGGGACATTCTTTTTAAATGCTGGATCTGGCGCCGCGGCGTGCGTGCGTCAGGAACTCGCGATGTTGAACACCGAGTTCGGACCGAGCGGCATCGCACGCACGGTCTCGACGGGGGCAGCCGGTTCCGGCGCGCGGCGATCGCGCAGCACGGCGGGCGCCCCCTCGCGAGCGCGCTGCTGATCGACGAGATCCTGCAGCGACACCGAATCGAGGTATTCGACCATTTTCTGGTTGAGCGTCGACCACAGCTCGTGCGTCATGCAATGGCCGTCGGGCTGCTTGGTGCCTTCGCACGTGCCCTTGCCGCCGCATTGCGTCGCGTCGAGCGGCTCGTCGACCGCAATGATGATGTCGGCCACCGTGACATCGGCCGTGCGGCGCGCGAGATTGTAGCCGCCGCCCGGCCCGCGGACCGATTCGACGATCTCGTGGCGGCGCAGCTTGCCGAACAACTGCTCCAGGTACGAGAGCGAGATCCGTTGGCGCTGGCTGATGCCTGCAAGCGTCACCGGCCCCTGCTCCTGACGCAGTGCCAAGTCGATCATCGCCGTGACGGCGAAACGGCCTTTCGTAGTGAGTCTCATAGTCGTAGGGGACAGCAAGCTTGACGATTTTGGTCAAGTATAAATATCTGACGCTTTTAGTCAAGTATCCCTGCCCGGGAAAGGGGATTCAGCAACCGCTTCAGACCCATGGCGATCGCCGGGTCAGCCGTTCGTGCGGCCGCGCAGATCGGCGAGCAAGCCGGCGCAGGCGCGTTCGCACTGATCGAGCACACGCTCGAACCCCGCTGCGCCGCCAAAATAAGGGTCGGCCACTTCGCGCTCGGCGGCGTCGCCGGCGAATTCCATCAGCAAGCGGATCTTGTGCCGGTGCTCGGCCGGGCTGCGACGCTGCAATTCGGCCAGATTGGCCTCGTCCATCGCGAGCAGCAGATCGAACCGCGCGAAATCGGCCGTGGCCACCTGCCGCGCACGCAGCGCCGACAGGTCGTAACCGCGCCGCTCGGCCGCCTGGCGCGCCCGCGCATCGGGCGCTTCGCCGACATGCCAGTCGCCGGTGCCGGCCGAATCGATCTCGATCGCGTGATCGAGGCCCGCCGCGCCGACCTGCTGGCGCATCACGCCCTCCGCGGTCGGAGAACGGCAGATGTTGCCAAGGCAGACGAAGCAGATCGACGCGGGTTTCATCGTGCGGCCGGATCGCGGCAAACAGCCGCGGAAAGAGGAAGCGCGCGATTATACAGGCGCGCTTCGATTCCCGTGGCAGGCCGGCTCGACATGGCTTAGAGCGACTTCACCGTCGCCATCGGCGCGCCCGACGCGGCGTCGGCCGAATCGCCGACCAGCCCGAACGACACCGTGCGGGCCAGTTCGGCCGACACTTGCGCGATCGGTTGCGGTTCGCTGGGGCGCGCGGCGTTCGACGCGTGCAGATACGCGATGGCGGCAAGCGGGACGATGATCGCGAGCGGCCAGTAGATCGATATTGTCTTTCTCATGATGCGACCTCCGGTTCAAGCCTGTCGAATCCAGTGCTCGACATTGACAGAGGCTATTCTATAGATCGCATCTATTGAGATAAATCATCAAATAGCGAACGCAGTGTTGTCGCGCGGCGAACAGTCGCTCGCTATGCACGATGCCCGCCGCGTGCTACCGACCTGCGCCGGATCAGCCGATATGCGTCTTCGACGCCGCGTACAGTTCTCGGAACGTGCGGCCGGTGGGCGTCGGCAGATCGCGCGTGTCGGTCCAGCCGGCGGCGAACGGCAGCTTCGCGATGCCGCGGCCCGAGGCCTTGTCGCCGCCCACACGTTCGAGGATCCGCACGGCGAGCTTGGTCGCGAGGCCGTACAACCGCGGCCGGCGCACCGCGAAGCCCCACACGGCCAGCGCCGCGCGCTCGCGCCACGGCCGCATGCCCCGCTCCACCTGCTTCTCGCGCAGTGTGCGCAGCAGGCCCGACAGCGGAATGCCGACCGGGCAGACGCTGTCGCATTCGCCGCACAGCGTGGCCGCCTGCGGCAGGTCGGGCGCGCGATCGAGCCCGACGTAGCTCGGCGTCAGCACCGACCCCATCGGCCCCGGATAGACCCAGCCATAGGCGTGGCCGCCAACCTTCTGATAAACGGGGCAATGGTTCATGCACGCGCCGCAACGAATGCAGCGCAGCATCTCCTGGAACTCGCCGCCGAGCAGCCCGGTGCGCCCGCCGTCGACCAGCACCACATAGTTGTGCTCGGGGCCGTCCTCGTCCTGCGGGCCGCGCGGGCCGGTCAGCAGCGAGAAATAGTTCGAGGTCTTCTGCCCCGTGGCCGAGCGCGGCAGCAGGCGCATCGCCGTGGCGAGATCCTCCAGTGTCGGCAATACCTTCTCGATGCCGGTCACGGCCACGTGCACGCGCGGCATGACGGTGCACATGCCCTCGTTGCCCTCGTTCGTGACGAGCGCCACCGAGCCGGTTTCGGCCACCACGAAATTGCCGCCCGTCAGCCCCATGTCCGCGCCGAGGAAATGCGGACGCAGCACGTCGCGCGCTTCGCGCGTCATGGCCGGGATGTCGGTCAGGCGCGGCCGGTCGTGGACGCGCGCGAACAGGTCGGCGATCTCGTCGCGATCCTTGTGCACCACCGGCGCGATGATGTGGCTCGGCGCCTCGTTGTCGTTGATCTGCAGGATGTACTCGCCCAGATCCGTCTCGACCGACTGCACGCCCATCTCGGCCAGCACCGCGTTGATGCGCATCTCCTCGGACACCATCGACTTGGTCTTGATGACCTTCTTCACGTCGTGGCGCTTCGCGATGTCGGCCACCAGCTTCGCCGCGTCGGCCATCGATTCGGCGAACAGCACCGTGGTGCCGCGCCGCGTGGCCTCGCGCTCGAACGCGTCGAGCCAGACGTCGAGATGCTCGAGCGCACGGTTGCGGCGCGCCTTCAGCGCGGCGCGCGTGGCCACGAAGTCGATCTGCCCGATCGCTTCGGCGCGCGCCGACACGAACTTGGTCGACAGCTTCTTGAGGTTCTGCTGGAGGCGCTGATCGGCGAGCTTCTGGCCCGCGCGCGCCTTGAACTGCATCGATTGAACTTGCATGGCTGGCTGATTCGGCTGGCGGCAGGAGAACGGGAAAAAACGGCGCTTACAGATCGCCGGCGAGCACCTGCGCGACGTGCAGCACGCGCGTGTCGCGATCGCCGGTGCGGCGCAGCCGCCCTTCGATATTGAGGATGCAGCCGAGATCGCCGAGCACGACGGTGCGCGCGCCGCTGGCCTGCACGTTCGCGCACTTTTCGTCGACGATCGCGGTGGAAATGTCGCCGTACTTGACGGCAAACGTGCCGCCGAAGCCGCAGCAGTGCTCGCAATCCTTCATCTCGACCACGTCCACGCCGCGTTGCGCGAGCAGCGCGCGCGGCTGCGCCTTGACGCCGAGCTCGCGCAGGCCCGAGCAGGCGTCGTGATAGGTGACGGGGCCCACGAATTCGCCGGGCGGCAGCGTCACCTTGGCCACGTTCAGCAGGAAATCGGTCAGCTCGTAGGTGCGCTCGCGCAGCCGGCCATAACGCGTCATCAGGTCGGGATCGTCGCGGAACAGGTCGCCATAATGCGTGCGGATCATGCCGCCGCACGAGCCGGACGGCACCACCACGTAATCGAACGATTCGAATTCGCGCAGCGTCTTTTCCGCCAGGTCGCGCGCGAGGGCGCGATCGCCCGAGTTGTAGGCGGGCTGGCCGCAGCAGGTTTGCGCGGGCGGCACGTCCACCTCGAACCCGGCGTCGCGGATCAGCTTCAACGCGGAAAACCCGATTTCGGGCCGCATCAGGTCGATGAGACAGGTAACGAACAATCCGACTCGCATGGCGGCTCCTTCGAGAAAACGTCGCTCATTATCCGTGGTTCGGCGCGACGGACCAACGCCGGCCGCCCCGAATCGGTGAAAACACGGCCTGCGCACCGTTGCGAGCCTCTCCTCGAACGGCGTTCGCTTTTTTCACCATACGAGATACAATCGGCTCCTCACCGCTTGACAGGTCAACTGATTTTTCACGATGAGCACTCCGACTCCGGACCCGAAGACGTCGATCCAGGTGATCGAACGCATGATGCGGCTGCTCGACGCCCTCGCCGACCACAGCGATCCCGTCAGCCTGAAGGAGCTTGCCCAGCGCACGGAACTGCACCCGTCCACGGCGCACCGCATCCTCAACGACATGGTGACCTGTCGCCTCGTCGACCGCTCCGACCCGGGCACCTATCGGCTCGGCATGCGCCTGCTCGAACTCGGCAATCTCGTGAAGGCCCGCCTGTCGGTACGCGACGCGGCGTTGACGCCGATGCGCGAACTGCATCGCACGACCGGGCAGACCGTCAACCTGTCGGTGCGTCAGGGCGACGAGATCGTCTATATCGAGCGCGCCTACTCCGAGCGCTCGGGCATGCAGGTGGTGCGCGCGATCGGCGGCCGTGCGCCGCTGCATCTGACCTCGGTCGGCAAGCTGTTCCTGGCCGCCGACGAAACCACGCGCGTGCGCGCCTACGCCACGCGCACCGGCCTGTCCGGCCATACGCAGAACAGCATCACCGATCTGGGCAAGCTCGAACGCGAGCTGTCGATCGTGCGCCAGCAGGCGTGCGCGCGCGACAACGAGGAACTGGAGCTCGGCGTGCGCTGCATCGCCGCCGGCATCTACGACGATTCGGGCAAGCTGGTGGCCGGCTTGTCGCTGTCCGCGCCGGCCGACCGCCTGCAGGATGCCTGGCTCGGCCAGATCAGCCATACCGCGCTGACGATTTCCGAAGCGCTCGGCTACCGGCCGCCGAAGGAACCGGAAAACCTCGCGTTCGCGAAGTCGGTCTGACATCGGCGCGCGATTCCGGGCTCGGCCCTGCGAGCCGGGCGCCCCAAACAAAAAGCCCCGCGACAGCGGGGCTTTTTTCATGGCGCACAGCGAACCGGCGATCAGGTGCCGCCGGCTGCCGTGTTGGCCGCCGTCAGGCGCTCGCCGCCGCCGGCGTCGAGCCAGTTGCGCACGCGCACCGCATCGGCCGTACGCGAGTACTTGCCGAACGAATCGAGCAGCACCATCACGATCGGACGGCCGTGCACGGTCGTCTGCATCACGAGGCATTCGCCGGCTTCGTTGATGAAGCCCGTCTTCTGCACGCCGATATCCCACGATGGATTGCGCACCAGCGCGTTCGTGCTGTTGTAGACCAGCGAACGCTTGCCGGTGAACACCGTGTAGGTGCGATCGGTCGAGAAACGGCGGATCAGCGGATATTGGTACGCCGCGTCGATCATCTTCACGAGGTCGCGGGCGCTCGACACATTCAGAACCGTCAGACCCGTCGAGTTCTCGAAATGCGTATCGGTCATGCCAAGCGACTTCGCCTTGGCATTCATCGCCGCGATGAATGCCGGACGGCCGCCCGGGTAGTAGCGCGACAGCGCCGCCGCTGCGCGATTTTCCGACGCCATCAGTGCGATGTGCAGCATGTCCTCGCGCGACAGAACCGACCCCACGGACAGTCGCGAACCCGTACCCTTCTCGTAGTCGCGGTCTTCGTCCGTGACTTCGATCTGCTCGGCGAGCGGCGCCTTCGAATCGAGCACGACCATGGCGGTCATGAGCTTCGAGATCGAGGCGATCGGCACCACCGAGTGCGAATTCTTGTCGAACAGCGGCTCCGAGGTGCCCTGATCGACGACGTAGGCCACGCTCGAGCGCAGCGCGAGCGCATCGGGCGCCTCGTGCAGGCCGAACGCCTGCGATTGGCGCGGCTCGAACGCCACGCGGCGCACGGCGCCATGATGGCGGCCCGGCACGGCGGCCAGCGTCACGCGCTTGCGGCCCTTGTGCGGCTCGGCAGCGGCGACGCGCGCGGCTTTCTTCTCGGCGGCGACGGTGCGCTTCTTGCCCTTCGCGGCGGCGACAGGCTTGGCGGCGGCTTTCGAGGATTTATGGGTTTTGGCGGTCGCGGCCAGCGCATCGACAGGCGCGACGGCGGCCGAGGCGACGAGCATCGACACAGCCACGGACACCGCGGTGCCGAGGGCCGCGCCGTGCATCATCTTCAGCGGCGAAAACAGTGAGACTTTCATTGGGGTCTGTGCAGAGCGGCGGGAGGTTTCCGCAAGTGTAGTAAAACCAGAAAAAATAAGCAATTTTAGGCACTTACCGGTTTTCGTTAAACCGGATTGTAAGAGTCGATTGCCTTGAGACAATCGCCCTCCCGTTTCCATTTATAAAACCTAATGGCGACACCTGCTTGCAACCGGACGCCGGCCGGATAACCGGTATAACGGCGCCGCGGCAACGAATTGCAGCGGAAAACAAAAAGAACTTGTAGCACGAACGAGAACGAACCGCTCGGCGCACGTCGGCCTGCCTGACAAAACGGAAGCCTGCACCACATGCGCGAACGGCGTTTTTCGACCGGGATGCATAGCAAACGTTCCATCTGCCGTTTCGGTTTACCTGATCGGAAAACAGGTAAACCCGCAACCCGCCGCGCCACGCGATCCGGCCGGCCGACCGTGAATGGTGCGTATGCACACCTGAAACGTGTTCGCCGTGTGACAGTGCATGCACCGAAACCGATTCCATATGAAACGATCCAAGCCTTTGTTTTTCCGTAAGAATTACAAATTTGTGCAGCGCACAAATAGCACTTGACAAGCGATCTGAACGCCCTAAAATGGGAACCGTTGTTGCGATGCACCAACGCATTGCGCCAGACATCGCATACCGTTCGTGCCTTCTAAGTTGAGCCATTCACTCACGCGATCGCTACCTAGCCGCGATCGTCAATCAGGAGCCTGACATGTCCGTGCTGACCCCGGAACAAATCGCCGCCGCCCAGAAAGCCAACCTCGAAAGCCTGTTCGGCCTGACGACGAAAGCCTTCGAAAGCGTCGAAAAGCTGATCGAATTGAACGTGCAAGTCGTGAAGTCGACGCTCGCGGAAAGCCAGGAAAACGTGCAGCGCGCGCTGTCGGTCAAGGACGCGCAGGAGCTGGTCGCACTGCAAGCCAGCCTGGCTCAGCCGGCCGCCGAGAAGGCCCTGGCCTACGGCCGTCACCTGTACGACATCGCCACGTCGGCCCAAGCCGAGTTCGCGAAGGTTGCTGAAGCGCAGTACGAAGATCACAACCGCAAGGTTCAGGCACTCGTCGACAACGTCGCGAAGAACGCCCCGGCCGGTTCGGAAACGGCTGTCGCCGCGCTGAAGTCGGCAATCAACGCCGTCAACACGTCGTACGAAACGGTGCACAAGGCCACGAAGCAAGCCGTCGAAATCGCCGAATCGAACTTCAACGCCGCTGCCGCCGTCGCCACGAAGGCCGCTACGGCCGCCGCCGCACGCCGCGCACCGGTCGCCAAGGCCTAAGCGTTCAAAGGGCATACCGCCTGCGGCCCCGAACACCGGGCCGCCAAGAAAAAACCGCGCAATCGCGCGGTTTTTTTTCGCCTGTCTCCAGGGCCTGCCCTTCCCTGTTCCCGTCGGCCTCGAAGAAAACGGCCCCGCCCGGACGAACCGGAACGGGGCCGTGTTGCCCGCGACGCGCCCGGCCCGAAGGCCGAGGCGCGCCACGCAGCGCTTACTTCTTCTTGCGCACCGGCGGCAGATCGGTACACACGCCTTCATACAGCTCGGCGGCCATCCCGACCGATTCGCCCAGCGTCGGGTGCGGATGGATCGTCTTGCCGATGTCCTCGGCGTCCGCGCCCATCTCCACCGCGAGGCAGACTTCGCTGATCAGGTCGCCCGCGTTCAGGCCGACGATACCGCCGCCGATCACGCGATGCGTTTCCTCGTCGAACAGCAGCTTCGTGAAGCCCTCGTCGCGGCCGTTGGCGATCGCGCGGCCCGATGCGGCCCACGGGAACACAGCCTTGCCGAACTTGATGCCTTCGGCCTTGCACTGCTCTTCCGTCTTGCCGGCCCAGGCCACTTCCGGATCGGTGTAGGCCACCGACGGAATCTGCAGCGCGTCGAAGTACGCCTTCTCGCCATGCGCCGCTTCGGCTGCCACGTGGCCTTCATGCACGGCCTTGTGCGCCAGCATCGGCTGACCGACGATGTCGCCGATCGCGAAGATGTGCGGCACGTTGGTGCGCAGTTGCTTGTCGACTTCGATGAAGCCGCGATCCGTCACCGTCACGCCCGCCTTGTCGGCGCCGATCTTCTTGCCGTTCGGGCTGCGGCCCACGGCAACCAGCACCAGGTCGTAGCGCTGCGCTTCGGCCGGCGCCTTCTCGCCTTCGAACTTGACGTAGATGCCGTCTTCCTTCGCTTCGGCGCCCACCGTCTTCGTCTTCAGCATGACGTTGCCGAAACGCTTGGCGTTGTACTTCTCCCAGACCTTCACGAGATCGCGGTCCGCGCCCATCATCAGGCCGTCCATCATCTCGACCACGTCGATCTCGGCGCCGAGCGTCGAGTAGACGGTGGCCATTTCGAGGCCGATGATGCCGCCGCCGATCACGAGCATGCGCTTGGGCAACTGGCGCAGTTCGAGCGCGCCGGTCGAATCGACCACGCGCGGATCTTCCGGCATGAACGGCAGCTTCACCGGCTGCGAACCGGCCGCGATGATCGCCTGCTTGAACTTGACGACCTTCTTGCCGTTCTCGCCCTGCACTTCCATGTGATACGGATCGACGAACGTGCCGAGGCCCGTCACGACCTCGACCTTGCGGGCCTTGGCCATGCCGGCCAGGCCGCCGGTCAGCTTGCCGACCACGCCCGACTTGAAGTCGCGCAGCTTGTCGAGGTTGACTTCGGGCTTGCCGAACGCGATGCCGTGATCGGCCAGCGCCGCCGCTTCCTCGACCACCAGCGCCGTGTGCAGCAGCGCCTTCGACGGGATACAACCGACGTTCAGGCACACGCCGCCAAGCGTCGAATAGCGCTCGACGATCACCGTCTTCATGCCGAGGTCGGCCGCGCGGAACGCGGCCGAATAGCCGCCGGGGCCGGCGCCGAGCACGAGCATGTCGCATTCGATGTCGGCGCTGCCCGAGTAGCTGCCCGCCTGCGGCGCTGCCGCCGGGGCGGCCTTCTCGGCCGGCTTGTCGGCCGGCTTCTGCGCCGGGGCTTCGGCGGCCTTGGCCGGCGCGGCTGCGGCCGCGGCGCCTTCGAGCACCACGATCAGCGTGCCTTCCGACACGTTGTCGCCCACCTTGACCTTCACTTCCTTGACGACGCCGGCTTCCGAGCTCGGCACGTCCATCGTGGCCTTGTCCGATTCGAGCGTGACGAGCGATTGCTCCTTCTCGACCGTGTCGCCCGCCTTCACCAGCACTTCGATGACGGGAATTTCCTTGAAGTCGCCGATGTCCGGCACTTTCACTTCGATGAGACTCATGAACTGTCCCCTGAATATATGGGCTACCGCCGACCGCACGAGGCACCGCGCCGGCCGCGCGGCGCTTCGAAAGCGCACCGCACGGCAGGCAGACGGATGCCGTCGGGGATCAGAGAATCACGCGGCGGAAATCGCCGAGGATCGTCGCGAGGTATGCGTTGAAACGTGCCGCCGCCGCGCCGTCGATCACGCGGTGATCGTAGGACAGCGACATCGGCAGCGTCAGACGCGGCACGAACTGCTTGCCGTCCCACACCGGCTTCATCGCACCGCGCGACAGGCCGAGGATGGCGACTTCCGGCGCGTTCACGATCGGCGTGAAGTGCGTGCCGCCGATGCCGCCCAGCGACGAGATCGAGAAGCAACCGCCTTGCATCTGGTCCGGCTTCAGCTTGCCGTCGCGGGCCGCCTTCGACAGATCGGCCATTTCCTTGGCGATGTCGGCGAGGCCCTTCTTGTCCGCGTCGCGAATCACCGGCACGACCAGGCCGTTCGGCGTGTCGGCCGCGAAACCGATGTGGTAGTACTGCTTCAGGATCAGGTTGTCGCCGTCGAGGCTCGCGTTGAAGTTCGGGAACTTCTTCAGCGCCGCGACCACGGCCTTGATCACGAACGCCAGCATCGTGAACTTCACGCCGGACTTTTCGTTTTCCTTGTTCAACTGCACGCGCAGCGCTTCCAGATCGGTGATGTCCGCTTCGTCGTTGTTCGTGACGTGCGGGATCATGACCCAGTTGCGGTGCAGGTTCGCGCCCGAGATCTTCTTGATGCGCGACAGCGGCTGCGCCTCGACCGGACCGAACTTCGTGAAGTCGATCTTCGGCCACGGCAGCAGGTTCAGCTCGCCGCCGCCCGCCGGCGCCGCAGCGGCCGCCGCCGGTGCGCGCTGGCCGGTCATCACGCCCTTCACGAACGCGGTGATGTCTTCCTTCGTGATACGGCCCTTCGGACCGGTGCCGCCCACGCTGCCGACGTCCACGCCGAGTTCGCGCGCGAACTTGCGCACCGACGGCGAAGCATGGCTGGCCTTGCCGCTCGAAGCGACGGCCGGCGCCGGCGCGGAGGCCTGCGCTGCGGCCGGCTTCGATTCGGCTTGTGCCGGTGCGGCCTTCGGCGCTTCCGCCTTCGGCGCCTCGGCCTTCGGTGCGGCAGCCGCCGGTGCTGCGCCTTCGCCGCCTTCGAGCACGACGATCAGCGTGCCTTCCGACACGTTGTCACCGAGCTTGACCTTGATTTCCTTGACGACGCCGGCGGCCGGGCTCGGCACGTCCATCGTGGCCTTGTCCGATTCGAGCGTGACGAGCGATTGCTCCTTCTCGACCTTGTCGCCGACCTTCACGCCGATCTCGATGACCGGAATGCCCTTGAAGTCGCCGATATCCGGCACCTTCACGTCGATCGTGCCGCCGCCGGCTGCCGGCGCGGCTTCCTTCGGTGCCGCGGCTTCCTGCTTCGGCGCCTCGGCCGGCGCAGCTTCCTGCTTGGGCGCCTCGGCCTTCGCTTCGCCCGCATCGCCCTCGAGGATCACGATCAGCGTGCCTTCCGACACGTTGTCGCCAACCTTGACCTTCACTTCCTTGACCGTGCCCGCTTCCGAGCTGGGCACGTCCATCGTCGCCTTGTCCGACTCGAGCGTGACGAGCGATTGCTCCTTCTCGACCTTGTCGCCAACCTTGACGAGCACTTCGATAACCGGAATTTCGTTGAAATCGCCGATATCCGGCACCTTGACTTCGATCGCTTGACTCATCTGTATGTGTCTCCTGGGTCGCGCGCGCCGTCACCGGCGAGCGCGACATGACATGGCACGTTTGCGTTAAACCGTCATCGGATTGGGCTTCGACGGATCGAGGTCGTACTTCTTGATCGCCTCGGCCACGACCTTGCGGTCGATCGTGCCTTCGTCGGCCAGCGCGTTCAGCGCGGCGACGGTCGTCCAGTAGCGGTCCACCTCGAAGAAGTGGCGCAGCGCCTTGCGCGTGTCCGAGCGGCCGTAGCCGTCGGTGCCGAGCACGACGAAGCGGCGGTCGATCTGGCCGCGGATCTGGTCGACCAGTGCGCGCACGTAGTCGGTCGAGGCGATGACCGGGCCTTGCGTGTCCTTCAGCAGCTTCTGGACATGCGACTGGCGACGCTCTTCGGTCGGGTTCAGCAGGTTCCAGCGCTCGACTTCGTGACCTTCGCGGGCCAGTTCGGTGAAGCTCGGCACGCTCCAGAGGTCGGCGGCGACGCCCCAGTCGTTCTTGAGCAGTTCGGCGGCGGCGATCACCTCGTTGAAGATCGTGCCCGCGCCGAGCAGTTGCACGCGCGGCGCCTTCGCGTCGGCGTCGGCCTTCTTGAACGCGTACATGCCCTTGATGATGTCGGCAGCCACGTGCTCGCCCTGCGGAATCGCCGGGTGCTCGTAGTTCTCGTTCATCACCGTGATGTAGTAGTACACGTCTTCCTGATCCGCGACCATGCGTTGCAGACCGTTCTGGATGATCACGGCCAGCTCGTAGCCGAACGTCGGGTCATAGCTGACGCAGTTCGGCACCGAAGCCGCCCACAGCAGCGAGTGACCGTCTTCGTGCTGCAGGCCTTCGCCGTTCAGCGTCGTGCGGCCGGCGGTGCCGCCCAGCAGGAAGCCGCGCGAACGCATGTCGCCCGCCGCCCAGGCCAGGTCGCCGATCCGCTGGAAGCCGAACATCGAATAGAAGATGTAGAACGGCACCATGATCTCGTTGTGCGTGGAGTACGACGTTGCCGCCGCGATCCAGTCGCACATGCCGCCTGCTTCGTTGATGCCTTCCTGCAGGATCTGGCCGGTTTCCGATTCCTTGTAGAACATCAGCTGATCGGAATCTTCCGGCACGTACTTCTGGCCTTGCTGATTCCAGATGCCGATCTGGCGGAACAGGCCTTCCATGCCGAACGTGCGCGATTCGTCCGGGACGATCGGCACCACGCGCTTGCCCAGCGCCTTGTCCTTCAGCAGGATGTTCAGGATCCGCACGAACGCCATCGTCGTGGAGATCTCGCGGCCTTCGCCCGTGCCCTTGAGCAGCGGTTCGAACGCGTCGAGCACCGGCACCGGCAGCGATTCCGCCTTCTGGCGGCGCTGCGGCAGGTAGCCGCCGAGCGCCTGGCGGTGCTGGCGCATGTATTCGAGTTCCTTCGAGCCTTCCTCGAACTTCAGGTAAGGCACGTCGCCGATCACGTCGTCGGCGATCGGCAGGCGGAACTGGTCGCGGAAGCGCTTCAGTTGCTCCACCGGCAGCTTCTTCTGCTGGTGCGTGATGTTCATGGCCTGACCGGCCTCGCCCATCCCGTAGCCCTTGATGGTCTTCGCCAGGATGACCGTCGGCTGGCCCTTCGAGTTGCTGGCCTCGTGGAACGCCGCGTAGATCTTGTGCGGATCGTGACCGCCGCGGTTCAGGTTCCAGATGTCGTCGTCGGACCAGTCGGCGACCAGCGCCTTCAGTTCCGGCGTGTTGAAGAAGTGCTCGCGGACATACGCGCCCGATTCCGACTTGTACGTTTGGTACTCGCCGTCGACCACGTCCATCATGCGGCGCATCAGCGCGCCCGTCTTGTCGCGGGCCAGCAGCGAATCCCAGCGGCTGCCCCAGATGATCTTGATGACGTTCCAGCCGGCGCCGCGGAATTCCGATTCCAGTTCCTGGATGATCTTGCCGTTGCCGCGCACCGGGCCGTCCAGACGCTGCAGGTTGCAGTTGATCACGAACACCAGGTTGTCGAGGCGTTCGCGGCTGGCCATGCCGATCGCGCCGAGCGATTCCGGCTCGTCGGTCTCGCCGTCGCCGAGGAACGCCCAGACCTTGCGGCCCTGCGTCTTGGCGATGCCGCGCGCTTCCATGTACTTCATGAAGCGTGCCTGATAGATCGCCATGATCGGGCCGAGGCCCATCGAGACGGTCGGGAACTGCCAGAAATCGGGCATCAGCCACGGGTGCGGGTACGACGAGATGCCGTTGCCGCCCACTTCCTGACGGAAGTTGTCGAGTTGATCTTCCGACAGACGGCCGAGCAGGAACGCGCGCGAGTAGACGCCCGGCGACGAGTGGCCCTGCACGAAGATCAGATCGCCGCCGTGTTCGGCCGACGGGGCATGCCAGAAGTGGTTGTAGCCGACGTCATACAACGTCGCGGCCGAGGCGAACGAGGCGATGTGGCCGCCCACGTTGGTGTCCTTGCCGGCGCGCAGCACCATCGCCAGCGCGTTCCAGCGCGTGTACGAACGGATGCGGTGCTCGAGATCCTGGTCGCCCGGGTTCTTGGCCTGCTGGCCGACGGGGATCGTGTTGATGTACGGGGTGTTCGCGGAGAACGGCAGATGTTCGCCGTTCATGCGGGCGAATTCGATCTGCTTCTCGATGAGGTAGTGCGCGCGGCCAGGACCGACGGACGAAATCACGCCGTCCAGCGCTTCGAGCCATTCGACGGTTTCCTGAGCGTCTTCGTCGTGCTCGGCGGCAACATACTTCATCACTTCATTGGGTACGGCGGACATGCTCGTCTCCTGAGTCCTGAGTGTGAGGATTGCGCTGCGTGCAGACGACGCGATTCGACCGGCTGCGGCAAGCTCCCGGCGGATTGTACGGAGGCTCCGCGGGCCGATGCAACAAAATTTTCGGGTGGTGAGATTGTTTCTCATAATGCGAAATATTGCTGCGCTGCACCTATGCGGAATGGCGCGAGCGCGACAAATTTCGCTTTCGGTTCAACAATGCGGACCACCGTTTTGTCGGCATGGCGCTGCGCTACAATGCGTGCCATGTTCACCGATCGGCTCTTTGCTCGCTCGGCGCGAGCGTCCGGAGCCGCGGCCCCGGCCGATTCGCAGCCGTCCCGTTGGCACCACGGACCGTGGTGGTCCAATTCCTATCTATTGACGCCGCTGCTGTCGATCCTGGTGTTCCTGGTGGTGATGAGTCTCATCCTCTGGAGCCTCAACCGCCGCGAGCAGCAGCAGCAGGAAGACACCCTCTACCGCAACGTCGCCTGGGCGCAGCAGCAGATCCGCCTGTCGATGACGAGCGCGCAGGAACAACTGCAGGCGTTCTCGCGCGATCTGGCGCTCGGCCGCATCAATGTCAGCGGCTTCCAGGCCGCCGCCGGCGACGTGATGCAGGCGCACCCCGAAATTCTCTACGTCAACTGGTACATGCCGGCTGGCACGCCGCGCTGGCCCGACATGCAGTTGCCGACGCTCGGCCAGCGGCTGTCGCGTCCGAACGACGCGCAACTGGCCGAGATCGTGCGCGGCGGCTACGCCGAAGCGCACGAAACGCGCCGCCAGGCCTACTCGGCGATCGCCTACGACGATTTCGGCAACGGCTTCGTGACGCTGCAGACTCCCGTCACGCGCGACCGCGAGTACCTCGGCTCGATCGCCGCCGTGTTCTCGGTCGAGGGCATCCTCAAGCACGACATCCCGCCCGAGCTGTCGGCCAAGTACAAGATCTCGATCACCGACGTCAACAACCGCGAGCTGGCCTCCACCTCCTCGCGCCCGCGCCTGCCGCGCGACGCGCATTACGATCTGCCGCTCGATCCGCCGGGCCAGGGCCTGACGGTACGCGTCTATTCGTACCCGCAGATGACGAACCTGACGAACAACACGCTCGTCTGGCTCGTGGCCGGCCTGTCGTGTTTCGTGCTGTGGAGCCTGTGGAGCCTCTGGAAACACACGCGGCAGCGCTTCGAGGCCCAGCAGGCGCTGTACGCCGAGGCGTTCTTCCGCCGCGCGATGGAAAATTCGGTGCTGATCGGCATGCGCGTGCTCGACATGCACGGCCGCATCACCCACGTGAACCCGGCGTTCTGCCGCATGACGGGCTGGGACGAGGCCGATCTGGTCGGCAAGGTCGCGCCGTTCCCGTACTGGCCGCGCGACGCCTACCCGGAAATGCAGCGCCAGCTCGACATGACGCTGCGCGGCAAGGCGCCCTCCTCGGGCTTCGAGCTGCGCGTGCGCCGCAAGGACGCCTCGATGTTCCACGCGCGGCTCTACGTCTCGCCGCTGATCGACAGCTCGGGCCGCCAGACCGGCTGGATGTCGTCGATGACCGACATCACCGAGCCGAAGCGCGCCCGCGAGGAACTGGCCGCCGCGCACGAACGCTTCACGACGGTGCTCGAAAGCCTGGACGCGGCCGTCTCGGTGCTGGCCGCCGACGAGGCCGAGCTGCTGTTCGCGAACCGCTACTACCGCCACCTGTTCGGCATCCGGCCCGACGGCCACCTCGAACTGTCGGGCGGCGGCTTCGACAGCACCCAGGCCTCGTCCGATTCGATCGACCTGGTGGACGCCTTCGCCGGCCTGCCCGCCACGGCGCTCACCGAGAGCACGGCCGACGCGCAGGAGGTGTACGTCGAGAGCATCCAGAAATGGTTCGAAGTGCGCCGCCAGTACATCCAGTGGGTGGACGGCCACCTCGCGCAGATGCAGATCGCGACCGACATCACCACCCGCAAGAAGGCGCAGGAGCTCGCGCACCAGCAGGAAGAGAAGCTCCAGTTCACGAGCCGGCTGATGACGATGGGCGAAATGGCCTCGTCGATCGCCCACGAACTGAACCAGCCGCTCGCCGCGATCAACAATTACTGCTCGGGTACGGTGGCGCTGGTCAAGAGCGGCCGCGGCACCGCCGAAACCCTGCTGCCCGCGCTCGAAAAAACTGCCCAGCAAGCGCTGCGCGCAGGCATGATCGTCAAACGCATCCGCGAGTTCGTGAAACGCAGCGAGCCGAAGCGCGAAGCGGCCCGCGTGGCCGACATCGTGGCCGACGCGGTCGGGCTGGCCGAAATCGAGGCGCGCAAGCGCCGGATCCGGATCGTCACCGAAATCCGCGCCAGAATGCCTATCATCTATGTCGACCCCGTGCTGATCGAGCAGGTGTTGATGAATCTGATGAAGAACGCCGCCGAAGCGATGGGCGAGGTCAAGGATCCGAACGCCGACGGCGTGATCCGCGTGGTCGCCGACATCGAGGCCGGGTTCGTCGACATCCGCGTGATCGACCAGGGCACCGGCGTCGACGAAGCCAGCGCCGAGCGGCTGTTCGAACCGTTCTACAGCACCAAGTCCGACGGCATGGGCATGGGGCTGAACATCTGTCGATCGATCATCGAGTCGCACCGCGGTCGGCTCTGGGTCGTGAACAATATCGAGGCGGACGGCCGCGTTTCCGGCGCGACGTTCCATTGCAGTCTGCCCATCGGGGCACCCGAGGACCACGGCCGTGGCGGCCTGGCATCACATACTGTTACGGGAGAGATATGAATAGCCCTGTCACCACCCCTCAGGAAACCGTCTTTGTGGTCGACGACGACGAAGCCGTGCGCGATTCGCTGCGCTGGCTGCTGGAGGCGAACGGCTATCGCGTGCAATGCTTCTCGAGCGCCGAGCAGTTTCTCGACGGCTACCAGCCCGCGCTGCAGGCCGGCCAGATCGCCTGCCTGATTCTCGACGTGCGGATGTCGGGCATGAGCGGCCTGGAATTGCAGGAGCGCCTGATCGCCGACAACGCGGCGCTGCCGATCATCTTCGTGACGGGCCACGGCGACGTGCCGATGGCGGTCTCGACGATGAAAAAGGGCGCGATGGATTTCATCGAGAAGCCGTTCGACGAAGCCGAACTGCGCAAGCTCGTCGAGCGCATGCTCGACAAGGCTCGCAACGAAAACAAGAGCGTGCTGGAGCAGCGCGCCGCGACCGAGCGCCTCTCGAAGCTGACGGCGCGCGAGCAGCAGGTGCTCGAACGGATCATCGCCGGCCGTCTGAACAAGCAGATCGCCGACGATCTCGGCATCAGCATCAAGACGGTCGAGGCGCACCGCGCCAACATCATGGAAAAGCTCAACGTCAACACGGTCGCCGACCTGCTGCGTCTCGCGCTGTCCAAGAAGCAGGCATAACGCCTGCGGGCCGGCCCGCGCGGCCGCCCGCCCCGCTGCCCGTCAAGCCGCGGCCCTCGCCTGGAGGCCGCGGCTTTGCATTGGGCAGCCGCCTCGGCCTCGTCATGACGCCATGGCGCGCCTGCGCCAGCCGATGTCGGGTCACGACAGGCGATGGGTATAATTCCGTGCTTTGCAGCGGCCGAACCCCGTTCGCCGCGCACCCGCTTTCCCAATCCGGACCGAATTTCACCATGACAGCCACCCTGATCGACGGCAACGCCCTTTCGAAGACCCTGCGCGCGCAAGCGGGCGAACGCGCCGCCGCCCTGGCCGCGCGCGGCCACCGCCCCGGCCTGGCGGTCGTCCTCGTCGGCGACAACCCGGCGAGCGAGGTCTACGTCCGCAACAAGATCAAGGCCTGCGAGGACAACGGCTTCTACTCGAAGAAGGATCTGTTCCCCGCCACGCTGTCCGAAGGCGAGCTGCTCGCGCACATCGACGCGCTGAACCGCGACCCGCAGATCCACGGCATCCTCGTGCAACTGCCGCTGCCGGCCCATATCGACAGCCACAAGGTGATCGAGGCGATCGCGCCCGAGAAGGACGTGGACGGCTTCCACGTCGCCAACGCCGGCGCGCTGATGACGGGCAAGCCGCTGTTCCGCCCGTGCACGCCGTACGGCGTCATGAAGATGTTCGAGGCGCACGGCATCGATCTGACCGGCGCGAACGCCGTGGTGATCGGCCGCTCGAACATCGTCGGCAAGCCGATGTCGATGCTGCTGCTCGAAGCCGGCGCGACCGTCACGATCTGCCACAGCAAGACCCGCGACCTCGCCGCCCACACGCGCCAGGCCGACGTGGTGGTGGCCGCGGTCGGCAAGCGCAACGTGCTGACGGCCG
Organism: Burkholderia sp. Ac-20379; assembly: GCF_017104645.1. GTDB lineage: Bacteria > Pseudomonadota > Gammaproteobacteria > Burkholderiales > Burkholderiaceae > Burkholderia. The sequence goes on along the minus strand of NZ_JAAGPF010000003.1, from coordinate 40,994 downwards.
ACATGATCAAGCCGGGCGCGGTGGTGATCGATGTCGGCATGAACCGCAACGACGAAGGCAAGCTGTGCGGCGACGTCGATTTCGACGGCCTGCGCGAAGTGGCCGGCTTCATCACGCCGGTGCCGGGCGGCGTCGGCCCGATGACCATCACGATGCTGCTGATCAACACGCTCGAAGCCGCCGAACGCGCGGCCGACGCGGCCGCCTGAGCGCGGCACGCGTCTTCCGAGCCGCTTCTTCACGCCTCACCGCCCTTTCGGCCGCGCGCGGATCTTTCCCGCGCGCGGCCCGTCAAAAATGCAGCGTGCCGCCCGCTTCGGCGGCATCGCGACAGCCGTTTCCGATCGACGCCAATCGCCGCGTTAGAAACTTCCGATTGGAAACCGGCGACACCGCCCCAATAATGTCGACATGCCGCGGCCACGCAGCCGCGCCGTTCATCCGCCATCCGACCCCGCAGGGAGCACCATGTCCGTCAGCGCCAACGCCAACCCGCTTCTCGATTTCTCCGGCCTGCCCCGCTTCGGCGAGATTCGTCCCGATCACGTCACGCCCGCCCTCGACGCGCTGCTCGAGCAGGCCGAGCGCACCGTCGAGCACGCGGCCGATCCGGCCACGCCGGCCAGCTGGGCCGACGTGGTCGAGGCCGTCGAACGCGTGACCGAGCCGCTCGGCCGCGCCTGGGGCATCGTCGGCCATTTGAACGCCGTCGCGGACACCCCCGAATTGCGCGCCACCTACGGCGAAAACCTGCCGCGCGTGACCGAGTTCTGGTCGAGCGTGGGCCAGAACCTCGCGCTGTACGAAAAGTACAAGGCGATCGCGGCCGGCGCCGAATACGCCACGCTGTCGGCCGAGCGCCGCAAGATCCTCGACAACTCGCTGCGCGATTTCCGCTTGTCCGGCGCCGAGCTGCCCGAAGAGCGCAAGCCGCGCTTCGCCGAGCTGCAGGAACAGCAGGCGGCGCTCTCGAAGGCGTTCTCCGACCACGTGCTCGACGCCACCAACGGCTACGCCTACTACGCGCAATCCGAAGCCGAACTGGCCGGCCTGCCCGGCGACGCGATCGAAGCGGCCCGCGAAGCCGCGCAGCGCGAGAACAAGGACGGCTGGAAGTTCACGCTGCACTTCCCGTCGTATTTCCCGGTGCTGCAGTACTCGGAAAACCGCGCGATGCGCGAGACGATGTACCGCGCCTACGTGACGCGCGCCTCGGAACTCGGCCCGCAATACGGCGGCGGCCAGACCGAATGGGACAACACGAAGATCGTCGCCGACACGCTCGCGCTGCGCCGCGAGGAAGCGCAGATGCTCGGCTACGCGAACTTCGCGGAAGTCTCGCTCGCGCCGAAGATGGCCGAATCGCCGGCCCAGGTCACGGCGTTCCTCGAGGATCTGGCCGTGCGTGCGCGTCCGCACGCGGAACGCGACTGGGACGAACTGCGCGCGTTCGCGTCGGGCACGCTCGGCATGAGCGAGCTGGCGCCGTGGGACGTCGCGTTCGCGGCCGAGAAGCTGCGCGAGCAGCGCTATGCGTTCTCGGAAAACGAGGTCAAGCAATACTTCCCGGAACCGGCCGTGCTGAAGGGCCTGTTCACCGTCACCGAAACGCTGTTCGGCGTGAAGATCCGCCGCGACGAAGCGCCGGTCTGGCATTCGGACGTGCGCTTTTTCCGCGTCGAGAACCCCGACGGCACGCTGGTCGCGCAGTTCTATCTCGATCTGTACGCGCGCGAAGGCAAGCGCGGCGGCGCCTGGATGGACGACGCGCGCTCCCGCGCCAAGCGCGCCACCGGCGTGCAGACGCCGGTGGCCTACCTCACCTGCAACTTCTCGGCGCCGGTCGGCGGCAAGCCCGCCTGCTTCACGCACGATGAGGTGATCACGCTGTTCCACGAGTTCGGCCACGGCCTGCATCACATGCTGACGCGCGTCGAGGAGCTCGGCGTGTCGGGCATCAACGGCGTGGAATGGGACGCGGTGGAACTGCCGTCGCAGTTCATGGAGAACTTCTGCTGGGAGTGGGACGTGCTGACCTCGATGTCCTCGCACGTCGAATCGGGCGCCTCGCTGCCGCGCGAGCTGTTCGACAAGATGCTGGCCGCGAAGAACTTCCAGAGCGGCCTCGGCACGCTGCGCCAGATCGTGTTCTCGATGTACGACATGCTGCTGCACATCGATTTCGATCCGGCCGGCACGGTGGGCGCCGTGGAATTCGCGCGCGACATCAACGAGCGCTTCCACGTGATCCCGCAATCGCCGTTCTCGCGCTGGCCGAACACGTTCAGCCACATCTTCGCGGGCGGCTACGCGGCCGGCTATTACAGCTACAAGTGGGCCGAGGTGCTGTCGGCCGATGCGTATGCGGCGTTCGAGGAAGCCGCGAAGGCGAGCGGCTCGGTGCTCGACGCGGCGACCGGCACGCGCTATCGCCGTGAAATTCTGGAAGTGGGCGGCAGCCGCCCGGCGATGGAATCGTTCAAGGCGTTCCGCGGCCGCGAGCCGGAAATCGACGCGCTGCTGCGTCATAACGGCATGGCGGCGACGGCGCACTGAGCTTGCTGCCGCCGCGGCGGCGCGGCGGCGGAACATCGCGGCCATCATCCGCGCCGAACGGCGTTCACCCCACGGTGAGCGCCGTTTTTTTATCCGCGCGTGCGTTCGGATCAGGACGCAGCGCCGGCGTCGCGATCCGGCGCAACGTCGTCATGACCGCCGCCGTCCTCCTCGTCGCCGAACAGCGCGATCTGGCCATGCCGCTCGGCCGTATCCTCGTCGACGCGCACCCCCACGCCGAGCAGCCGCACGGCCTGCCGGCGCCGCACCAGCCCCTTTTCGAGCAGCGCGACGGCCGTATCGGCGTCGGTCGCCTCGGCCACGCATTCGACCGTGGTGCGCTGGAAATCGGCGAAGCGGATCTTCACGAACAGCTTGCGGATCGTGCGCAGCGAATTGGTGCGCGCGATGCGCGCGTCGAGCTGCACGACGAGCTTGCGCAGTTCCTCGGCGCATTGTTCCGGCGTGGCCAGATCGTTCACGTAGGTGGTTTCGACGCTGACCGATTTGCGCTCGCGGTCGGCATGCACGCGCCGCTCGTCGATGCCGCGCGACAGCTCGAACAGCCGCCGCCCGAACGAGCCGAACTCGCGATGCAGATCGATCTGCGACCAGTCGCGCAGTTGCGCGCAGGTCTCGATGCCGAGCCGCTCGAGCTTCGCGGCGGTCACGCGGCCCACGCCGAACAGCTTGCGCACCGGCAGCGCGGCCACGAACGCGTCGACCTGCGGCGGACGCACCACGAACAGGCCGTCGGGCTTGTTCCAGTCGGAGGCGATCTTGGCGATGAACTTGTTCGGCGCGACGCCCGCCGAGACGGTCACGCCCACCGTGTCGCGCACGCGCTCGCGAATCTCGCGCGCGATCAGCGTGGCGCTGCCCTGGCAGCGCTCGGCGCGGCTCACGTCGAGATAGGCCTCGTCGAGCGACAGCGGTTCTACCTCGGGCGTGTAATCGCGGTAGATCTCCATGATGGCGCGCGATGCGACGCGGTATTTCTCCATCGACGGCGGAATGATCAGCAAATCCGGGCACTTGCGCACGGCGAGCGCCGACGACATCGCCGAATGCACGCCGAAGCGCCGCGCCTCGTAGTTGCAGGTGGCGATCACGCCGCGCCGGTCGGGCCGGCCGCCGACCGCGAGCGGCCGCCCGCGCAGCGAGGCATCGTCGCGCATCTCCACCGACGCATAGAAGCAATCGCAATCGAGGTGGATGATCTTGCGCGCGAACGCCGCCGCACCGCCCGGCGAAGCAGGCGATGCGGCAATATCGGAGAGCGTGGCGGGCGTATTCACGGTGACGATACTGTACAAAAAAACAGTGTCACCGTGTTGCTGCGTTGCGATTTTGCCTGCGCGGGCGAAACCGGCCGATAGGGCCGGATCAGTGTCGATCAGTGCCGGAATGCAGCCAGTTTGGCGGCCAGCCCGAGGAAGAACGCGCCGAGCACCCGGTCGAGCCACGCCGAGACGCGGCGATTGGCGCGCAAGCCCTGCGAGAGCCGATCGCCGAGCACGATCAGCGGCGGCTCGATCAGCGCCGCCACGGCGATGATCAACGCGCCGTGCACGCCGAGCTGGAGCGGCACCGGGCCGGCGCCCGCCACCACGAACTGCGGCAGCAGCGCGAGAAAGAAAATCGCCACTTTCGGGTTGAGGATGTCGATCAGCACGCCCTGCCGATACACCTGCGCCACGGTGCGCGGCGGCTGCGGCCGAATCTCGGGCGTATCGGCATCGCCCTTCGAGCGCAGCGACTGGATGCCGAGCCAGGCCAGATACCCCACGCCGACCCACTTGACGGCGAGAAACAGGCTCGCCGACGCATACAGAATCGCCGACAACCCAACCGCCGCGCATGCCACATGGAACAGCGCCCCGCTCCACACGCCGAGCATCGCCGCGAAACCGTGCCGCCGGCCATTGCGTACGGTATGCCCGAGGATGAACGCGATGTCCGGCCCCGGCGCGAGATTGAGCAGCACGGCCATGCCGAAAAACGCCATCCAGTGAGCCGGGTCGTAGTGCAGCATGAGGCCGTCCTTGCGCGTTCGCGCGCCGCCGAGTGATCAGAGCACCGAGCATACGGCAGCCGCGATCGGCCGATCAATCCCCGCCGTCACGGTTCGCTCGGTCGATCCGTACCGGCCGTTCCCGTCCCGAACCGTACCGCCGCCGCGTCGCGGCGCGACCTATACTCGGCAGCACCTCACGACGCAAACGCACGGAGCACGAATGAAGACGATCGGCCTGATCGGCGGCATGAGCTGGGAATCGTCGGCGGAGTATTACCGGCTGATCAATCGCGAATCGAAGGCGCGGCACGGCGGCCACCACAACGCGAAAAGCGTGCTGGTGACGGTGGATTTCGCCGAAATCGAAGCGCTGCAGCGCGCGCAGGACTGGCATGCGCTCGGCGAACGGATGGCCGGCGCGGCCCGTCAGCTTCAGGCGGCAGGCGCGGACGTCGTGGTGCTGACCACCAACACCATGCACCGCGTGGCCGAGGCGATCGAGGCGGCAGTCACGCTGCCGTTCCTGCATATCGCCGATCCGACCGGCGCGGCGCTGCAGGCGGCCGGCGTGCGCCGCGTCGCGCTGCTCGGCACGCGCTACACGATGGAGCTGCCGTTCTACGCGCAGCGGCTCGCCGAGCGCTTCGGCATCGAGGTGCTGACGCCCGGCGCCGACGATCGCGACACGGTGCACCGCGTGATCTACGACGAGCTGTGCCACGGCCGGATCGAGGCCGGCTCGCGCGCGGCCTACGCGGCCATCATCGGCCGGCTGGCCGAACGCGGCGCGCAGGCCGTGATCCTCGGCTGCACCGAGATCACGCTGCTGATCGGCGAACAGGATTCGCCGCTGCCGGTGTACGACACGACGGCGCTGCACGCACGCGCCGCCGTGGCGTTCGCGGCGCAGTGAGCGCCGCGGCCCGCGTCAGATCCCCGTCAGGCCCTGCAGGCTGATCTTCGACAGGGTATTGGCGGGCTGTTCGCCGAGCTTGGTCAGCGCGCCGTTCGCGCCGATCGAATACGCGACGATCTTGTCGTCGCCCGCGTAGTCCTGATAGAGGAACTTGCCGTCCGGGCTGACCCACGAATCGTTCGCGAACGCCGACGATTGCCCCGCGACCGGCGTTTCGGTGGCGGCCGACGCGTTCACCAGCGTCATCTTGCCGGCGCTGTCGATCGAGAACAGCGAGATCGCGCCGCTGCCGTTGCCGATGTAGGCAAAGCGGTTGTCCGGCGTCACCGCGATCCAGCACGGCGCGGCCTGGCCGGTCACCGTGATCGGCGAACCGGTAGACGTGAATGCGCCCGTCGCCGACGAGAAGCCGAACGATTCGACCGTGCCGCCCGCCGCGTCGGTCACGAAATAGCTCGACGCCAGCGCGCCCGAGCCGAAGCGCGCGCCGAACGGGCCGACGCCGATCGAGCTGCTGTCGACCGGCGTGCCGAGCGTGCCGTCGCCCTGCACCGGGAACGCCAGCAGCATGTTCAGCGGCGCGGTCGGCGTGACCGTGCGCAGGAAGCCGTTGACGATCACGTACTTGCCGTCGGGGCTGACCGACACCTGCGTCGGCAGCGCGTCCTGCACCACCACCGCGTACTGGCCGATCGACGTGAGCTTGCCGTCCGTGCCCACGCGATACGCGCCCAGTTCCTGCGTGCCCTGCTGATGCGTGACGTAGAGCACGCCGTTCGCGAACGCGAGCGACGTCGGGCGCACGCCGCCCGTCGGCGACACGGCCAGCAGGCTCAGGTCGCTGCCCGAAATCGCGAACACGCTGACGGTGTTGTCGCCGGCATTGGCGACGAACAGGCGCGTGCCGTCCGGCGACACCAGGACGCTGTTGTTGCTCGTCAGCGCATCGGGCGCGACGATATTGCCCATGAAGTAGTTGACGCCATTGGTGCCCTTGCCGCCCGTGGCCAGCGTGGGCTGGGCCGTCAGCGTGCCATCGGCGTTGCGCACGAAATGCAGCACCGCGTTCTGCGTGTCGTTGGTTTGCGCGAACAGTTGCGCGGTCTTCTGCGGTGCGGGCGCGGGCGCGGGCGTGGACGCCGGCGCCGGTGCGGAGGCCGCGGCCGGCGGCGTGGGGGCGTCGTCGCTGCCGCCGCACGCTGCAAGAATGGCCGTCGTGGTCAGGGCCGTGATCAGTTTGAGCTTCATCCGTTTCACCTTGGTCGTCAGTAGTCGGGTTAGCGATCGTCTATTGCTTGTTCATCTCGATCGCGCGCCCTTCAATTCGGTTGACTGAAGGTTGCGGTTACAACGAATCGAAAAATTTTTTCTGCCGTCGCGCCCGGCGGGAAACGAAAACGACGAAGCCCGCGTGCCTTGCAGCGCCGCGGGCTTCGTCGTGCCGTGCGAACGGCCAGGACTTACTTCGACATCGCGTCCTTGCCCATCGCGTCCTTGCCCATCGCGTCCTTGCCCATCGCGTCCTTGCTCATGCCGTCCTTGCCCATGGCGTCGTGCTTCATCGCGCCCTTGCCCATCGCATCGTGCTTCATCGCACCCTTGCCCATCGCGTCGTGCTTCATCGCGCCTTTGCCCATTGCGTCGTGCGACATCGCGTCGTTCGACATCGCGCCGCTTGCTTGCGCGAACGAAGCCGTTGCACCGATGCTCAGCGTTGCCGCCACGATTGCCATTGCCAGTTTCTTCATGATTTGCTCCTTGCCGGGTAAAAAAATTCGGTCCTTTCGATGCGGACCTGTTAGTGAATCGTTCGCGCGCAGCCCGTCAGGCCCCGCCGAACCAGTTGTAGCCCTGATCGACCCAATAGCCGCCCGGGTACACGTTCGTGACGAAGATCTCGACGATGTGCTTCGGGTTCTTGTAGCCCAATTTCGTCGGAATCCTCAATTTCATCGGATAGCCGTATTTCGCCGGCAACCGTTGACCGTCGTAATCGAAGGCGAGCAGCGTCTGCGGATGCAGCGCCGTGGCCATGTCGATGCTTTCGTAGTAATCGTCCGCGCAGCGGAAGCCCACGTATTTCGCGCTTGTATCCGCGCCGATGCGGCGCAGGAACGCGGCGAACGGCGTGCCGCCCCAGCGCCCGATCGCGCTCCAGCCTTCCACGCAGATATGCCGCGTGATCTGCTCGGCGTGCGGTAGCGCGTACAGTTCCGGCAGCGTCCACGCGCGTTGCCCCGTCACCATCCCGCTCACCTTCAGGCGGAAATTGCCGCCGTCCACCTCGGGCACGTCGTCGATGCCGTAGAACGCGTTGAACGGAAATGGCCGCGTGATCTGCGCCTCCGTATACGTGGGCGCCAGCGCACGCGGATCGAACAACGCGGCCTGCACGCGATCGTTGAGCCGCGACACGGCCGACAGGAACCCGTCCACCGAGGCGTCGTCGCCGAGCGTGCAGCCGGTCAGCATCGACAAACCGCCGAGCGTCAGCATGCGCTTGCCGAACAGGCGCCGCGACGGCATCGCGAGTTCGCGCCGCGCATCGGCGAGCACGCTTTCGCGGTCGATGCCGGGGTTTGCGGAGCGGTCGTTCTGTTTCATGTCGAAATCCTGATATCGCTTGGGGCGCGCCGGCTCAACGGCCGCGCAGCATGGTCAGCAGCGAACGCGGCACCAGCGCCACCATCGCCACGTGAACGATCACGAACGCGGCCATCGCCGCCATCGCGCAGAAGTGCACGATGCGCGCCGTGTCGTAGCCGCCGAACAGATCGCGCAGCAGCGGGAACTGCACCGATTTCCAGATCGCCAGCCCCGACAGCACCAGCACGATCAGATCGACGATCACGCCCACGTAAGCGAACTTCTGCACCGCGTTGTAATGCGACGGATCGTCGTGCTTGAGCTTGCCGCGCAGCGCCGCCGCCAGATCGCGCAGCACCGCGCGCGGCGACAGCGGCAGGAAACGCGCCGAGAAACGGCCGGTCGCCACGCTCAGCGCAAGGTACGTCAGGCCGTTGAACATCAACAGCCACATCGCGGCGAAATGCCATTGCAGCGCGCCGCCGAGCCAGCCGCCGATCGTCCACGACGACGGAATCACGATCGACGGGAACACCGGCGAGGCGTCATAGATGCGCCAGCCCGACAGCATCATCAGCACCGCGGCCAGCGCGTTGAGCCAATGCGTGACGCGCAGCCAGACCGGATGCGACGGCCGGACGCGCGGCGCGCCGGCGGGCGCGGCCCGGCCGGATCGGGCCGGGGCTTCGGAGCGGGTCGAAAGCAGGGTCATGTCGGGCTCGCACGGCATCGTTCGATGCGCCAGGTTTCACCGTGGGCCGCTTGCTCGCCGAGCAATGCGACCCGTTACGACATGCAATTCGGCGGCGCGAGCGCGCCGGTTACAGCGGGGCAAAAATATTTTTTGAGGAACGGGAAAACCGGGCAGACCGGAAGGACGAGCCAGACAGGCCGCCCCGGGAGAGGAGAAAATCGGGAAAAGTCGCGCCAGGCAAGGATGCGAAGCCTGCAACGGCCGGGCGATGCGGCCAGGCCCGGTGCTTGCGGGGGACACACCGTTCGGCTATTCTAAAACACTTGCTCTAGAACCCTAGCCGTCGCACCCAGGCGCGCGATCCGCGCCGCCCAAGGTCGATGCCAGTCCGGCGATGCGCCCCGCCCGCATCTGCCGCCCCGTCATCACAGGATCACCCTTGTACGCAGCGGAAGACCGCCTGAAAGCGCTGTTCGTCAGCGGCCTCGACGGCAACGCCAACGACTACCGCGGCTTTCTGCAGGAATTGACGCGGCATCTGCGCGGCTACCTGCGCAAACGCATTCCGCAGATGCACGACGACGTCGAGGATCTGGTTCAGGAAATCCTGCTCGCCGTTCATCACGCCCGCCACACCTACCGCAGCGACGAGCCGCTGACCGCCTGGGTTCATGCGATCGCCCGCTACAAGCTGATGGATTTCTTCCGCTCGCGGTTTCGCCGCGAATCGCTCAACGTGCCGTTCGACGACGATCACGAGGCGATGTTCGCCGCGCCCGACGACGAACCGGCGCAGGCGCGCCACGATATCGGCAAGTTGCTCGAGCATCTGCCCGACAAGCAGCGGCTGCCGATCCTGCACGTGAAGCTGCAGGGGCTGTCGGTCACCGAAACAGCGGCGATCACCGGCTTGTCGGAATCGGCGGTCAAGGTGGGCGTGCATCGCGGCCTGAAGGCGCTGGCCGCCAGAATCCGGGGCGAGCGATGATCGATACCGACGACCTGATCGAACTGATCGCCACGGGCCTCGTGCCCGCCAACCGCGGCCCGGTGCCGCGCCATTTCAGCGTCATGCTGCCGCTCGGCTTCGTCGGTTCGCTGCTGCTGACCTGGTTCGTGTTCGGCTGGCGGCCCGATCTGGCGCTTGCCACGCATGCCCCGCTGTTCTGGATCAAGCTCGCGTTCCCGCTCGCGATCGCCGTGGCGGCCTTTGCGCTCGTGCAGCGGCTCGGGCGGCCGGGGCTGCGCGGCGGTTACCGCTGGTGGTGGCTGGTCGCGCCGTTCCTGGCGGTATGGATCGGCGCCGCCGCGTTGCTGATCGCCGCCGCCCCCGACGCGCGGCTGCCGATGCTGCTCGGCCAGTCCTGGCGCAGTTGCCCGTTCAATATCCTGCTGCTGTCGGTGCCGAGCTTCGTCGCCGTGTTCTGGGCCATGCGCGGGCTCGCCGCCACGCGGCCGAGGCTGGCCGGCGCCGTATCGGGGCTGCTGGCCAGCGCGATCGCAACCATCGCCTACTGCCTGCATTGCCCGGAGATGAGCCCGGCGTTCTGGGGGGTGTGGTACGTGGCGGGGTTGGTGTTGCCGGCGGCGATCGGCGCGCTGGCCGGGCCTCGACTGCTGCGCTGGTAACGCCCGCGAGCTTGCCGATCCCGGGCTTGCGCTTGGCTCAGGCCGCGCGACGCGCGTCCACCGCCGTGTCGGCCAGCGACGCGCCGATCATGGTCAACATCGGCCGCACCGCATCTTCCAGCAGATCGCGCTGCGGCCGCACCCGCGCCAGCACGCGCAGCCCCATCAGCATCGTGAACAGCATCCGCGACACGTCGCGCGCGGACAGCGCGGCCGGAATCGAGCCGTCCGCCTGCCCCGCCCTGACGCAGCGCAGGAAAAACGCCTCGACATCCTCGAGGATCGATTCGAGCACCGGCTGAAGATCGGCGTCGTGCGGCGCCAGCTCCACGGCGGCGTTGACGATCAGGCAGCCCTTGCGCTTCGTATCGTTGACGGTGAGGCGGATGATCTCGTTGAAGAATGCGACGATCGCGTCGCGCGGCGGCAAACGATGCTCGAAGCGGCGCACGCGGTCGCGGAAACCGCCTTCGACATAGCGCTCGAACGCCCGCATGTAGAGCGCGCGCTTGTCGCCGAACGCGTTGTAGACGCTCGCGCCGGTCATGCCCATCGTGGCGGCCAGGTCGCGCACCGAGGTGGACGCATAGCCATGCGTCCAGAACTGCGCGATGGCGGCGTCCAGCGCGGCGTCTTCGTCGAATTCGCGTGGGCGGGCCATCGCTGCTTGCTTCTCCGTGTCGTGATGCGGGGCCGTTGCGCACCGCAACCGGCATTTTAGATCAATCGTTCTGGAACGCGACGGGCCGCGTGCGTCGTTTCAGCCCAGCGTCGCGATCACCGGCGTGTGATCGGACGGCTGTTCCCACTTGCGCGGCTCGCGGTCGACTTCGCAGGCCGTCAGCGTGGCGGCCAGCGCCGGCGACAGCAGGATGTGGTCGATGCGCAGGCCGGCGTTGCGGCGGAAGCCCATCATCCGGTAATCCCACCAGGTGAAGGTTTTTTCGGGCTGCTCGAAGCGGCGGAACGCATCGACGAAGCCCATCTCCAGCAGCGCCGCGAAGTGCGCGCGCTCCTGCGGCGACACCAGGTTCTGCCCTTCCCACTTGGCCGGATCGTGCACGTCGCGATCCTCGGGGGCGATGTTGTAGTCGCCGAGCAGCGCGAGCTTCGGATAGCGCGCCATTTCGTCCTTGAGCCACGCCTGCAGCGCGTCGAGCCATTGCAGCTTGTACGTGAATTTCTCCGAATCGGGCGCCTGGCCGTTCGGAAAATAGGCCGAAATGATCCGCACGCCATCCACCGTGACCGCGATCACGCGCTGCTGCGCGTCCTCGAAGCCGGGGATGTTCTTGACGACGTCGGTGTCGTCGACGCTCAGGCTGTCGCGCACCAGGATCGCGACGCCGTTGTAGGTCTTCTGGCCGGTGAACCAACTGCGATAGCCGGCCGCCTCGATGTCGGCCTTCGGGAATTTTTCGTCGGGAAGCTTCAGCTCCTGCAGGCAAAGCACATCGGCGTGGCTCGATGCAAGCCAGTCGAGCACGTGCTGCTTGCGCACGTTCAGGGAATTGACGTTCCAGGTGGCGATCTTCATCGATGCGGAGTTCCGTGGTGAATCGGGGGCGGCGAGGCGTTCGAGGGATGGTGCAAGAGTGCGCCGGATGTCGCGCGGACGGCCCGCGCCGCGCGGTCAGACCGGCTCGACGGGAGTGTACCAGCGGAGAGGATTTGTTCCGTTCGCACGGGCGCCATGAAATTTTTTTCGCTCAAAGGTTTGACACATATCCGTAATACCCCTATACTTGCTTTTCTCAGACGCGGGGTGGAGCAGTCTGGCAGCTCGTCGGGCTCATAACCCGAAGGTCACAGGTTCAAATCCTGTCCCCGCAACCAGATATTCAAAGGGTTACAGCTATCGGCTGTAACCCTTTGTGCTTTCCGGGCCGCATTTTTGTTCGCATCGCGGCTCCGCGCCCTCTTCCGTAGCGCCGTCGGCTGTCCTGCAGCCGAACCTGCGCCGGCCAATCTGCATCATGCTCGGGCAACATCCGCGCTCTCGCCATCCATCGCCGGCGCAAAGCAACAGCCCGCGCCGGCGCTCGACACCGACGCCCCCATCGCCGATCGCTAACGCCGCGACCCGGAGGCCAAGCCGCCGGCCAACACGATCTGATCGACCAACACGAGCTTCAGCGGCTTGTCCGCATCGAGCCTGCGCTTCTCGATCACGAATTTCCAGCCGTCGTCGTTACCGGGGTGGCGGTAGAACGCCACGATCGCGACGAATTTCGTATCGGCCCGCATCGGCTGCGACAGACTGGCGGCTCCGCCCGGGTTCAGCACCGACGCGAGGCTCGCTTGCAGATCCTGCGCCAGCACGATCCGGTCGTTGTTCAGCAGATCCTCGTAGGACGCGCCGTCGAACAGCTTGCGGTCCTTCAACTGATACACGCGCACGGCGACTGCGGTCGGGCGCCCCGCGTCGTCGGGATTCAACGCGCCGCGCGCGGACAGATCGACGTCGAGCACCTTGACCTGCTTGAAGAAGGTTGCACGATAGGCGCTCGACGACGCGTCGGACACGGCCTGCCAGGCACCGCACCCCGACAGCAGCACGGCCAACGTCGCGGCGGACACACTCGAACGACTCAAACGGATAAACATCGGCCAGCTCCGGTCAGGCATGTTGCGACAGATAAGGGTTCGGCTCGGGAGTGGGAAACGCGGTGTAACGCCCGAGCGCAATGTTGATCGGACGCTCGTGCGCGGCGGGCAGCACGGTCGTCCAGCCCAGCCTCGGGGCCGGGTCGGCTGCCCGCAGGCCGATTGTGGGGCACGGCGCGAAACGCGACGACATTTCCATCCGCATGTGCACATCGGCCTTGACGCCCACGTACAACTGCACGAACGCCATGAGATCGCGGTGCAACGCTCCGCCGGGCAACAGTCCGTTGGCCTGCCGCTCGTCGGCGGGCTGTAACGTCGCACGCACGGCGCGGCTGCGATAGGACATCCGTCTGCCCAGGACATAGCCGCTGCCGAGGCCGCCGCGTCCGCCGCTCTCCTGCACGAGGCCGGCGCATGCCGACGTGAGCGGACGCGGACGGCCGCTGGATGTCGTGACAGGCCAGAACTCGTCGACCCGCACGCCGATGCCCGGAACCGCCAGCGCCACCACGCCCGCCAAGCCTTCCGGCGTACGCGTGCGCTGGATCAGCAAGCCCAGCAGCGCCAGCATCCTCGAATCGGGCAAGCCCGCACGCCTGGGCTTGTCGCCCCAGCCGAATCCGGCCAGACAAAGCAGATTGCGGGAGTGCGCGTCCGTGCCGCCAGGGCGGAAATGTTCGGGGTAACGGTACTTGCGCCACGCCCGGTACAGCAACGCGATGTACCGATGATTGAATTGATCGAGAAACGCCTCGACCGCCTCGTGCCCTTCCTCGCGCAGTGCGATCTCGTCGATCGTGTGCGACGGCATCGCCGCATCGACGCCATACAGCCCCATGAACGTCGTGCGCACGGTTGGCGGCCCATCCGGCCATGCGTCGTCGAATTCGACCGCCGCCACTTCGCTCGCGGGAAAACCCAGGCGCGGCCTCGGCCGGAAACGCACCGGCTCATGATCGGGCGCATCCTGCGTGCCGAACCCGGGCTGCGCGGGGACGCGCACTTCCAGCAGCCGGCAAAGCTGCATGAAGTTCATGCGCGGCGCGCGAGCCAGAAGCGACGCGACGAGCGGATCGAGATTCGGAAGCGCGGCATGCGTCATAGCGCGGCTCGCTCCGCCTTGCTGCGCGGCCACTCGATGCGCTCCTGCGACGGCAGGCTCACGATCGCGAGCTTCGTGAACACATTGATGTCGGCATAGAGGGCGAAGAACCGGTGCAGCAATTCGCCGAACAACATCAAGTCGCCTGCTCCGACGAATGCGTGGCTATCGAGCGTGACCTCGATCGACACGCCCCGCTCGACCGAGCCGCCCGATACCTCCTCGATCAGCGTCTGCGACACCCACGCGATGCCCGCGAGGCGCCGGCGATTCAATTCGTCGTTGGTCCAGTCGTACAGCGCGAGCGCGCCGCGCAGCACTTCGGCGTTCATCATCGACAGGAAGTTCGGCGCCAGATGCGACAGCACACGCCATTGGAAGCGGTCTTCCGTCGGCGGATACAGCGGCAGCGTCGGTGCCACGAGGTTGCGCACCCCCGCGACGTTCTGCGTGCTCGTGGCAAGCTGATTCAGGCTGGCTTCGCGCAAGCCCTTGCGCGGAAGCATGCCGTTCGTCCCCGTCACGCGCAGCGACAAGCTTTCCTCGGGAAGCGCCGCCATGGCGTCCCATGCATGCCCGCCCAGAATGACCCAGGTCTCGTGCAAGCCCGCTATCCCAGGCCGCACGCGCGTGTGGAAATAACGCTCCGGCGCCTCGTGCCGCAGCATGCCGCCGCGATGCCGGAACGTCGCGAACGGCACATAGGCATACCGCTCGGCCGTTTCGTGATCGAACGCCTCGATCGCATCGACTGAATAGGTTTCGACGTGCTCGCGCAAATGGCCGGCCGGCACCACGCGATACTCGGTTTCGTGATGGTCGATCTCGATCGGCTCGGCATCGAGCTCGAACAGGTTGATGACCGGCGAGCAGAAAAGCCGGACGTGGTCCGCGCCGAAGCGCCGGTCGGCCGGGTAGGCCTGCGTCAGCACGATTTCCAGCTCGAAGCGGGTCGCGCCTTCGGGCAGCATGGCGACGTTCAGCCCGCACAGATCGACGAACAGGAATTTCTCGCGGAACGTGAAATATTCGAGCAGCAGTTGATAGCCCGAGAACGCGGCGTCGGCGTTCGGCCACAGCCGCTCCCCCGCCGAGAATCCGGCCGGCTCGACCGTGACGCCGGCGAGCGGCACGGGATGCCCATCCTGGATTTCCGGCACGCGCCAGACGATCGTGTCGATCTGGCGCGTCAGCGCGAGATGCATCGCGAACGCCGTCGGCAGATCCGCATTCAGGTACAGACGCAACCGCGATAGATCCGTTTCCTTGCGCAGCGCCGAGCTGTCGAGCGCCAAACCCAGCCGGATCACCGAGCGGCCATCGTGGCGCACGGCCGGGCCGGCGTGCGTGATCGCGATCGGCTGCAAGGCGACGTCCTGCGTGGTGCGGTACATGCATTGAACGGTCTTCGGCGCGGCGCCATCGGCAGCCGCCACCGGCGCCGCCGGGATCGGCTCGGAACGCACCGGCACACCGGCCGGCACGATTTCGGTCTTCTGCAATTTGCCGGCGAGCGGCGCGAGCGCCACGATCGACAACGACGGAATCATCCGCAGATAGTGCGGCCACAACAGGCTGACCAGCCCTTCCGTCAGTTCGGGCAGTTCGTCGTCGAGCTTCTGCCGCAGCCGGCCGGTCAGGAATGCGAACCCTTCGAACAGCCGCTCGACATAGGGATCGCGATCGCCGACGCGATCGAGATTGAGCAGACGCGCGCGATCGGGATGCGCCTTCGCGAACTCCTTGCCGGATTCGTTCAGGTAGCGCATTTCCGCTTCGTAGTAGCGCAGGATCGGATCGTTGTTTTCCATGGCGTTCCGTTACGAAAGAGTCAGCGCGCGCGCCGGGTCGAGCACGGTCAGCTCGGCATGCAGTTCGGCGATGCGGCGGGCCAGAGTCGGCTTGTCGGCCTCCTTGCGATGACTGGCGGCCTTCAAGGCGCGCACCAGTTGCTGCTTGACCTCGAAGATCAGCGCGGGCTCCCAGCGAATCAGCGGCAGCGATCCGGCCTGCGTGTCGAGCTCGGCCAGCAGGGCCAGCGCGGCGTCGGGCCGCCCGGCATGCTCGGCCAGACGCGCCATCACGAGCCGCTGGAGGTAGCCGTGCCGAGCCGTCTTCATGCCGGGCAGCGCATCGAGCCATGCCAATGCCGCCTCGAGCCCTTCGCGGCCGGCGAGATCGCGCGCTTGCGCTTCGATTTCGGGCCAATCGGCCGTCTCGCCTTCGCCATGCGCCGACACCGGCAGCGGCGCCACGGTCTCGCCCGACTCCAGGTCGCGCACGACCGCATGCCGCGCGATCCATTCGAGCGTCGCGTCGTCGGCAAACGGCGTGCCGTCGTTGAACGCCAGGCGCTCGATACCGGGCAGCCGGGCCAGAAACAACGCGAAATCCGCTCGCAGCACATCGCTCCATGCGCGATGCGGTGCGCCGATGTGATCGAGGGCAATGTGCTGGAAATACTGCAGATCGAACCAGAGATGATTCGCGCCCTCCATGAACGCCCCTTCCACGCGTTCGAGCAAGGCATGCCATTGCTTTTGCAGCACGAGGCGCTTCATCTGCTGGCGCAATTCGGCGCGCGGCGCGACGAGACGCGTATGCGACGCCGCATCCGAGGGCGGCACGTCGTGCAAGGTATCCCATCGGACACTTCGCACGACACGCACCGAAGGCAGATAGCCGTTTTCCTGATCGCGCAGCCACGCCGACATCGCGCGCGCCTGATCGAGCAGATCGCGCGCCGAGGCGATCGGTCCGCTCGCCGCGCTCGCGGACGCTGGCGCGAGCGGCAATGCCGGGGCCGCGCCAATGACGCGAACCGGCTCGTCCTTGCCCTGAAAGCGCGCAACGAGCGGCTGCAGATTCGGACGCGCGGCTTCGGACCATGTGTTCGTGCGGGCAACGAGCACGTCGAGCGCCGCCATCACGCGCTCGGCATCGGCGGGCGCGAACTCGCCCCGGCCGTCCAGCGTTTCGAGCATTCGGGCAGTGGCGAACATGTCCAGCGCGGCCCGCTTCGCTTCGGCCCGCGCCGGCGACATGGCCTCGCCGAACCGGTCGACAAGCAATGCCGCCAGTTCGATCCCGTCGGCGAACCCGGCCGGCCGGTCCATGCGCAGCCGTGCGAATGCGTAGTAACCGGCCAGACGCAGATCCTTCCCGGTTTCCTTGAGCAATTGCTCGCAGAAACGCGCAATCAATCCGTCGTCGATCCCCGACAGCTTGTTCGCTTCGTCCTTCAGTTCGAAGAACGCGTCTTCATAGCCGGGATCGCGGCCGCATGCGTGTTCGCCGCCGAGGGGAACGAGCCACGCGGCCCAGGCCTCCATGCGCGGCTCGGCTGGCGAATCGCCGCGTGGCGCGCCGACGAGTGTTTTGACGAAATTGGCGAGCGTCATGGCGTGTCCTGAAAAGAAAATGCATCGCGCGACAAGCCGAGGGCATATCCGAATGGTCGAGATGCGGCATCGGACGACGCCGTCATCGTTACGGGCGGCAACGCCTTCGCTTGACGCGCGGACGGCTGTGCGATCCCGCCCGGCGCGACCGGTCGCGCCCCGGCTTCGGCCAGCGCGGTAGCCGCGACGGGATGCGCCGGTGTCGCGTCATCGGGCAGCGGCATGCGACCCGGCAGCCCCGGCGGCAAAGGCACGGCCGCGTGATGGGCGGCCGCGATCGCCTCGGCGGGAAGCGGCGGCGGATTGGCCGCCGACATCGTCTGTCGAGCGCCCGCCGTTCGGGTGACAAACACCCGGTCAGGCAACGCAAAGTGACGCAACTGCAGCACGTCGAGCGGCCCCGCGCCGGCCTCGCTGCGCAGTTGCACCCTGAGCGCCAGACCTTGACGCGTATCGGGCGCCCAGCTCAGCAGATAGCGCGCACTATCCTGCGGCGACACTGTTGCGCGCTCCAGCAGGCGGATCAGGCCGAATCGCCCCTGCGCGTCGAGCGCCGTGCGCAAACCGCCCCGCTCCGTCTGCCATTCGATGCGCGACAGGTTCTCGAGCGATTGACCGGGCCACTCGAACGGCGTCCACGCCTGTTTCTGATTGAAATAGTGCAATTCGCGCCCGGACAGCACGAATCGCGTGTCGGTCACGCCCGGCGTCGGCACGGCCTGCAGTTCGTAGCGTATGTGCGCGTCGCCGGACGGGAACAGGACGGTGGCAATACGCGCGAGCTGGTTCAAGCTCGCGAGGAATGCCGGGTCGATCGTCAACGCGCCATGATTGGCGCCCTGGGCCGCCACCCACCGGCTGCCCTGACGCTCGACCACGCCCGCGAGTTGCGTCGTCACGAACTGCGCGATCACGCCATTGTCCAAGCGCATGAAACGCGCCATCTCGGGCAGCGAGGCATCGTTGTCGGAATCGGCGAACGGGTAACGGCCGGCGAAGGTCCTGTTCCAGTCGGCAACGATCGCGGTGCGCCAGATCTCGTTCAGGCTCGAGGCCGCCGGTTGCGCGACCACCTGCCATGCCTGATCGAACGGCGCGCGAAACAGATCGCCGAAACCCGACCACCGTTCGCCGAGGCTCGCGGCCACACGGCTCGCGTAATCGCGACTGTCAGCAATTTCGGACGTTCGACCCTGCAGCACCGATTGGGCGGCAAGCCGCGCCATCGCGTCGGGATCGGCCCCGGCGACGATCTGCGATGTCTTGAGGCGCATGGCCGTGACCCGTTCGAGGTATCGGGCGAGACTCAAGTCGCCGGTCGCGGCCAGCCGAGCCGCCGCCTCGCCCTGCGCCGATATGCCCAGCGCCGGATCGCTGCCTGTCAGCCGCAGAATCGGGCCGAACGGACCGGCCAGCGGTGCAACGGGCGATCGGACCCGCTTCGAGGGATCCTGCTCCCCGCCTCCGACCAGTTGTTGCGCCTTGCTGACCAGATTGTCGGCGAGCGAGTGCGCGTTCGCGCCGGCACCGGCCTGATAGACCAGCGCATTCATCAGCGCGACCAGCGGCGAGCGCTGCGCATCGCCGAGCAAGGTCAATTGATCGGCCGTGGCCGACAGCGCCGGCGCGCGCTGCCAGCGCAGACTATTGAGAAACAGCGCCCAGGCACGTGCGTAATCGTCGAAGTAGCGCTGACGCAGCTCGGTCTTCAGCGTCGACGGCACCGGGCTCGCAGCCTTGGTGTCGGACAGCACCCAGTCGCCCGCCACGGTATGCCGGCCGCTCGCTTCGTCGATCGCCTTCGCGATCCGCTCGTCCCAGGCGGCGCGCGTGAACACGCCCGGCACCGTCGCCGTGGTGTTGAACAAGCCACGGCTGGTCGTATCGCCCAGCAGCTTCGCGAGCGAGACAGGCGGATATTTGGCCTGGGCGTCGTCAAGGATCTGCTGGTAGATCGCGTCGGTCGAGTTCTGGATGCCGCGTACGCCGATGATCGTCTGGCGAGCCGACGCCACGAGCGCGGGATCGGGCTCCATCGCCCGCAGCGGAGCGCGGCCCAAATGGCCGGCGAAGAACGTGATTGCCTGCTGACGCAGATCCTCCCAGGCACCGGGAGACAAGCGCGAATTCGCGGGGCGTGCGGGTTCGGCGATCGCGAGCAGTTGCGGTGTCACGAACGCGGCAACCGCATGGTCGGGCCTGGCGAGCATCAGGTAAGCCTTCAACGTGTCGTAGGCGGCTTGCACCGATGCATCGCCACCGCTGGCGATTTCGGCGTCGGACAGCGAGGCAAGCCGGCGCAGGTCCGCTTCGAGTTTTTGCCGGATCGGCGCGACGAGGATGGCGGCCGCTGCGTTGGCATAGGTCGGCCACATGACATCGGGCAGAGCGCGGTCGCGATTCAGGCCGAAGCGTGCACGCCAGGGCGGGCCTTCGCGCCGACGGATCTCGAGCGTGTCGATTTGACGGTCGAGCTCGTTGAGAGCTTGCAAGGCATGCGAGCCATCCTGAGCGGTCATCAGCTGTGTGGCGGCATCGGCCGCGTTCTCGACCGTTGCCCGGTTGACGAATCCCGACAGCATCGTTCCGCCGATCCAGCAGCCTACCAAGCCAGTCGCGATCCATGCAGCGGTTGTCGACAGCGACAAGCCGACACGACGGCCCTGGATCGTGCGGCTGTGCCCGGCGACGGTCTGCCAGATCGTCCGGTGTGGAGGCCCGACGGACGGCCCGTCGTCGTTCTCGGACGTCGGCGGCGTCAGTTCCCGCTCCTTGAGCAGTGGGGTAAAAAGTAGCCCGTGAACCGCGTGCCGCCAGACGCGTGACCGGGCAGTCTGCAGCACCAGCCCCGACAGCGCACGATGAAGGTTGGAAATGTGCTTCGACAGTTCGGCGGGATAGCTGTCGTGCGCATCGTTCGTCAGTCGCACGACGCCAGCGTCCGCCAGACTGACGGTGAGGTCATGTAGCGAGGTATCGATCTCGTCGGCGCCAATGCGCGCGTTTGACCACGTGAAGCCGATCGCCTCGCCGGGGCTTGAGAGGTGTTCGCCGAAATCGGTGGCATCGAGCAGATACGCGGGCGCGGCCCAGCGCAGCGCGCGGGCATGGCGCGCGAGCCGTTGCGACAGATTGTCGGTATCGAACGGCGCATGGGACGAACTGCGGTTGCGCGTCACTGCGACAACCGCGTCGACCGGGCGCCGGCGGCGCAAGCGGCGAATCTGGTCGAGCCAGTTGGTATCGAGCGTACTGCTCGTTTGCTTCGCGTACAGCAGAACCGTGTCGCCGGTGATTGCAAAGCCGGTGTCGACAAGGCCCGGCGCCAGACGCTTCACGAGCGGTTCATCGCCGGCGATCAGCACCCATCGCTCGCGATAGCGCCAGCGCCGGCCGTGGCGATCGCGAAGACTGCTGCGTAACGCCGCGGCGCGTGAGCTGCCATCAGGGGTTTCCGTATTGCGCTGCGCCGATGAACCGGTCTGTTTAGCTACCCAGTGTCGAATACGCCGCGCCGCTACTGCTGGGCGAGATGACGAATCGAAGCTGGACCACACGAACAGCACGACGAATACGATGCACAGCAAGACGATCCAGCCGGCCCGCTTTTCGACCGAATGCCAGCCCCACTCATTGCCTTTGAACCAGATCAAAAATCCGGGCAGGACGACCACTATGACGATGCTTAGAATGTCGATCCGAAACTTGCGAAGCATATTGAATTGAAATTGAATCGAGGTTGCCCATGCAGATGCCGCAGCGGGTTTCGACGGTGATCACCACGGCCAACGTCCGAACGGTAAGGATGTTTTCGCTTACGCTCAGAGATCGACATAGGACGAGTATTGGGAAGGGAGCAGGCGCGGCGGCGGATCGCACTTGCATACGCACCAATCGTCGCTCAGTGCTCCTTCTCTTCCATCAGGGCCTTTCATCGAGAAGCGAGGTCCGTCGCAGGCGATGTGTCCCGTCGTCTTACACGCGGGACACCAGACGTCGTCGCGCTCGTAAGCCTGTTCGCGATCCGCAATCCGGTCGTTCGAATCACCGCCCAACACAGTGCCGTCCGACGTCGTCCCGTCGCCTTTCAGAATGTCGTACCGTCTGACCATGATCTGATCCCCTCAATTTTCGGACAGGTTGTGCATTGAGCCGCGCGGCCGAACAACGAGGGCAATAATTAATGCGCCTCAATCATGGCGCGTCGCTCTTCCGCAATATCGAGAAACAAGCCCCCGTCTTGCCGGTCGTTACCACGAGCTGGGATGTGTCCTCCTGAGCAACTGCCCTGGCCGCACAAGCCACTCCAAGCCAAGGCGAAACTTCACCAGCGTGCCCCACCGTGTAATCGATGTTCGTCGACTTCGAGCCGACCCCGCTCTTGACCATGGCAGCAGTCGCCGCATTGGTCGCAGCTGAATCAAGAGCGCACTGCCAGATACGACCGACAGCCGAAGGTTCCGCACGCCCCCAGCGCAACGCGCGTGCGAGCCCGTCGTCCACAGAGCAGTCATCGGTTCCGTTGGGTCGATGCAACCTTGCCATCGCGTCGATCTTGAATCGACGCTGTACTGGCTCCGGCACGACCAGAAGCGCGACGCCGGCTTCCGCGCTCCCGTCTGGCGGAAGCGCTTGAAGAACCGGGTTCAACTGTATAAAGACGAGCAGGCGCGCCTCCAGATCACGTTGCTGGTTGATTCGATCCAGCCATGCATCGAAAGCCATCAGGTCAGGAGGCTCGGGCAAGACCTCCGCTTTGAATGACGGGAGATTGACCCTGGCCCATTGCCTGTCCCACGATCTCCGCGCCTCGTCCGGGTTCGCAATGCCGGGCAACACCAACTGGATCGCAAGTTTCAACTCCGACGGCAACGCACGAATAACGTCGGCAACGTCGTCGATCAATGCGCCAAACAACCACCCTCGTACGTGGCGCTGCCGCTCGTTGTCGCTTTGGAATCGGGTACCTTCTTCGTCCGCGACCGACTCCTCAAACCAGCGAGCGTTCACCGGCGGCGCATCGGGTCTCGGTGGAGTCCGTGGTTCAAGTTTGATGGAGCCATCCAGCAACTTGTCGAATGCATCATCTTTCGCGTCGCTCGCGAATCGATATGTTGCAGCGATCAGTACAAGTGGGCGACTGACATCCTCGAACACGCCATTCACGTACTTTTCTCGAGCTTCGTTCCATGAGATCGCGTCCAAACGTCGACTCTCGAAAACGCTGTAGCGCCGCAACACGACGAAGGCTGCAACGCCGACCGGATATACCGTGACGCATATCCAGAACCAGACAGACTGCGTTGGCTCGCCCTTGGGCCAGAGAAGCAGAACCGCGAAAATACCGGCAAGCACAATGACGAGAAACACGATCGTCCAGACGAAGCGCGAAGGCGGTTTGTCCGGTACGGATTCCTCCGGTGGCAGTTTGTCAAAGTCGACGGGCATCAATTATTCTCAAAAGGCATTGGGACGCGGCCGAAGGGTACGAGACACCGCGTCCCACAAGGCCACGGCCTCCCCTTCCGTGAGTGAGGATTGTTTGATCGTGTGGGCCTCTGCCAGAAAATTCGGGCTCGCGGTTAGCATGTCGAAAACGATGTAAGGAGCTTGAGGGCTACCTTGGTAATTAGCCTCCAGAGAACCATGATGTCCTTGCACCTCGACCTGCGTAAGCGCCGATACCATTACTTCGTCCACTTTCATACCGCTTGGGAGTTCGATACTTCCGGACCGAATCACACGTCCCTGGGCTGTATTCAACGCATCCTGAACATCCGCACTCCGTACACGAGGCAGCAGCGTGCTGGTCGCCTGTAAACCGGCAAAACTGTTCCAACTAAACGACACATCGGGCTTGTCGGCAAGTACATAGCTAGTCGAAACTTCCTCTTTTTCCGAAGTGGCTTTGCCCGGCATGAACCCTCCGACGAAACACGCGCCGGGCTCTGTCGGAATCATGTCCTCAGGGCGACCTTGTAGCTTTTCGACAAGATCGAAAGCTAGTCGAGTTTTTTCCGGCACATCGCTCATTGGTTTAGCAATGCCGTACGGTGTACCTTGATATTTTTTTGTATATTCCGCGTTAATTGAATCAATTGCGCTGACACTAAGACTCAGCATATACCCATTACTCCACTTATACACCTCAATGGTGCGCTCGACATCACTGACCGCACCAGAATCACCAAGAGATATAAAGTATTGTGTATTTTTGATCTTCCCCACTGCTCCGCCATCGAATAAGAATTTATACCCAAGAGAACTTTTAGATTCTTTCAATTCAGTACCGCGCCGATGCATATTATGCTGAAACTGCTTGAGCGACATAGCTTTCGATTTGACTCTAACCCCCTCAAACTTTGCATCTCCGACAGGCTTCGCGCCATTTGGCAGGTTAATCAGATAACGCCCAACACAGTGTGGATGCATATCCACTGTTACATCAGTCACCATCTTCTTCTCTTGTTCCGTTAGGGTTGATGTTTTGACATTACACGCTGCTAGCAAGACTGCGCCAATCAACCATACTAGCCTCAGCATGAGGTGTATTCCATCGACGTGCCCTTAACGTTACTCACGATACGCGTGATTGCGCGGAGCGCGAACAATCGGCATGGAATCGGGTTGTATGCGCCTTCATGGTCAACTCCTTCGAAGGCGACGCAGATCTTTACGTACGGCGCAGGCGCACGCCCCGATCGAACAGGAACTGTGCCGTCACCATTTTCATCTGCTGGTTGCAATACAAACTCTTCGAACGGAGGGAAAGGTCGCCTCGAAGGGTCAATTACACTCTGAATGCCAGTATAAGAATCCCATTTTCCTTCAAGCTTAAGCGGCTCCGAAATGGGCGGAGGGTTTGATGAGAATAGATTTGATTTTGGCGGAGTATGTCGCCAAACAACATCGCCCCAAGTTTTGTGATTCCTGTCATCACCGTAGAAGGCATAGGTATGTTTGTGATAACGAAGACTGATCGCCGCATGAAATGATTTAACCTGGCCATCCAATAGAGATTGAAATTTATTCCAATCTTCATCAACATTAACTTTCTTTTTGTCAAGCGGATTAATTAGATCATCAGCGACCAACCCCCACCACCTTCCACGCCGAGAATATATCTCATCATAAGGATTACCCGCTTCCGGCAAGGAAACCAATTTATCTCCATCTCGGATTTTTAGCCATCCGTTTCCATAGTTTGCGTCAGGGAGAAGCTGCAATGGCCCAGGAGATTGCGCAAATACAGCTGTAATTTCCTTGGCAGTTGCGCCTAATATTTTTCGGCCGGCCCCATCTTCGAAAGAATTTCCAGGCTCCCAACCTGCCTTGACTCGCTTATACGCAGTGGCCGATCCGATAGCCGGCATCACGCTATGCACGATGCCGAGAATTTTCGTGCCCCACTCTCGAATTTCAGAACAATGCCGTGCAACAAGCCCCCCCATCGAGTGCGTTACTACAATAACTTTTTCGCAACGAAAGCTCTTACTGTAAGCATCCATAATCCGCTTCATCTCGACAGCTAAATGCCGCGACGAATCCGCATTTGACTTCAGCCAGTTATATCCCACCGCATGAACCGGGAGTTTATATTGGTACGACAGTTCGACTTCCGCATCGGTCAGCGTGTCAAGGCCCGGCGCCACCACCTGTTTGATCAGGCTATTGCGCAAACCGTTGCGGCCGTGATCGGTTCCAGCGTGTGCGTCGTCGAGTGCGTCCTGCAGCCACACCAGCCAGTCGCCATAGCTTTTCTTCGATACCGTACCCCAACCTCGTGCCTTTTTTTCGGCATCCGTAAGCGATGTGCCTTTAGGGAGATCGCCTCCATCGAAGACCTTGGTATTGGCAGGGTCCAGTGTCTGCTTGCGATATGCCTCGTCTTTCCACGACCAAGGCAGCATGCCAGGGCCGCTGTTGACGACCCAAACTGATTGATTACTGTTATTCATCAGATTGCTGCCCATCACACCCGGCACGAAAATCACCGGAATCACCCTATCGGGTTCCATGTGGCAAACGGCATGACTATCATCCGACGGTGAGGATACCGATGAGTAGTGCAATGAGCCATCGTCGGCACGCTTGGCGGCAAGGATACGTTCAACTGACATTTGGATGGATCCGGTAGGTCGTCTAGCAACTGGTGAATTGAGGAAAGCACAAGGTCGATGATCACTCCGGGTCAATGCGTAACCGCATCCCTTCGGCGAAGAGCGTCCTTTGTAGTCCCGTCTTGCCATTTGCGTCGGTGACGCCACGAATCACGCTCCCGTCCTCCCGAATGACTGAATACTTCCGATTGGCCACTGGCTTGCCGCTGTATGGCCACTTGATGACAAATTCCTCATCGAAATTTGCGTGCTTCCATGTGTTCATGGATTCACCGAGCGACGCTGGCCCTTGGCGACTGAACGCCGCCGATTTGATTGTGCGATTGCCACGCGTGCCGTCCTCGATACCTGTGGACGAGATTCGGACATAAGAGCCGCCGCATTTGAGGATCAGTTCGCTTTTCGCCTCGATCGTGACCCGGCCGTTTGCACTAGTCATCCGCATGTCCTTGTCGGACATCAGGTGCATATCGTCGCTTTGTGCCTGAATCTCTACCTTTCCTCGGGCCGCAAAGAGCTTCAGGCCGAGTTTCTGCGCAAAGATCGATACAAGTTCGCCAGCGGCAACGGTAAATCGCTTCATGACACCGAAGTCGGCGTTCCCACCGGCCGTGGCAATCAAATTGTCGTTCGCGGTGAGTTGAAGTTCAGTGCCGGATGTGAGGCCGATCCCGTCCGGCGCGCTCACGAGAACGCCTGCCTTTTTGAGTTCCTTCAACGTTCCATCCAGCAAAGCGCGCTGTCGGTCATAGTCGGCCGCCACGGCCTGTGCCGTTTGCGCTGCCTCGCCAAGGCCACGCATCTGCTGGAGCGCCAGATCGAGCAATCCTTGCGCCCGCTCCATCGCGAGCTGTTGCCCATTGCCAGCCGGCTGAGCCTCTGCCGTGACCAAAACCCCTTTGGCACCGCGCACGGCTACGTGACCGTCGGTCCGGAGTTCCGCGCCTCGACCGCGCTCCTTGCGTTCGCTGTCGACCATGTGGCCGATGGTCAGCTCACTCGCCTCAAACGGCGTCGTCAGATGAACGTGCTCAAGACCTTCCTTGTCTTCCATCCGCAGTTCGTTTTGCGCGGCGGTGCGGATCAGATTCCGGGTATGGTTCTCACTGGTGACGAGATCGGTGTGCAGGCTGTCGTGCATGGCACCGATGATCACGGGCCGGTCAGGATCTCCCTGCGTGAAGACGACCGCCACCTCCGCCCCGTCAATCAGCGGGAAGTGATGCCCGTAGTTGTCGCCGCTATACGGTTTCGCGAACCGCACCGGCCGGCTGGTGCCGCCCGGGCTCCACTCATCAAGATCGAACGGCAGCTTGATCACGTACCAGCCCTGCTCGGTCAGGTACGCGTATTTGTAATCGCCAGGTGACGTAATCCGGGCCGGCAGGATGCCGTCGATGACCGGTTGCTCGATCGAAGCGACCGGCGTGCGCCATACGCGGTCTGACGGAATCCCCTCGAAGCTCACCCAGTACGACTGGTCGCGCCCGCCTTGCGACTCCACTGCCGTCACGAAGATCCCGTGCTTCGCGTCGGCCGGATTCGGCTCGACGCGCATCACCTCACCCGCCTCGAGCCAGAACGGGTTACCGGTGCCGTTGAACGTGATCTGATGCGCCAGGTACGCCTCGTGGCGCTGGCGGGCAACGCGCTTGCCCTCTTCCGGCGTCTCGTAATGCTCGCCCCAACGATAGTCGACGCCGTTCGTCGTCTTGTCGTCGAGCGCAGCATTGTCCTCGACAAGCAACGACACGCCCGCTTCGCGATGGTTGTAGTCGTGCAACCGTACAGCTTCGGGAACGCGACGGGTCTGCTTGCCGAGCGTCTCGATCGCGTCCATGCCGGAGCTCTCGAGCCCCGAGCCGCGCCGATACGGCACGATGCGCTGCTTGCGGGCATAGGCGTCCAGATCATCGCCGAACACGATCGCCGCATGATCCTTCTTCTGCTCCCACCGGAACCAGATCCCGGCTTCGGCGCAAAGGCGCCGGATGAAGGCGAAGGTCGTCTCGTGATACTGGGTCAGGTAGTCGTGCCGCTTGTACTGGCCGCGCAACGCGAACGTGAAGTCGACGCCGGCGCGATAGCCGTAGTGACGCAGCGTGTCGGTCACGATCTCCTCGACCGACTGCTTCTGGAACAGCCGGCTCGTCACGCCCCGGTTCAGATCGGCGAGCGCCGGCTCGAGCCGAACCCGATAGTGCGTCTGGTCGGCGGACGTCGCAAATTCATCGAACTCGGTGATGATGCCGTGGATCGTATAGGCGGCCGGCACCTTGCTGAACCGCTCCGCGTTCTCGCCATACATCTTGCGCAGATAGTCCATGCTCGGATCCACCGGCGCCACGATGAATTTCGCGGGCCGCCCGACCACCTGGTCCATCGGAATACCCGCCATCGGGCTCGTGAACTCGATGTCGTAGCGATACAGTTCGCTCACCGCGTCGCGCCCCGTGAAACGGAGTACGGACATGGGCGCCGGGTGCGGAGCCAGCTTCAGTTCATACGCCTGCGACGGCAGGATCATCGACATGTTTTTCTCTCAGGTTCCACCCGCACGGCACTGACGCCGGAGCGATCGTGGTCGCTCCGGCCCGTCATGCGGGAACGTCGGATCAGTTCTTGGCCTTCGGCATCTGCGATACCAGCGACAGCCCGATATCCATGCCCTCCACCTGGAAGTGCGGAACGATGAACAGCTTGATTCGGAAGAAGCCCGGGTTGTCCTCGATGTCCTCGACCGTCACCTTCGCATCACGCAGCGGATGCGATGCCTGAAGCTCGTCGCCCGGATCCTTCATCTCGGTCACCAGCCCCTTGATCCAGTTGTTCAGTTCGAGCTCGAGCAGGCGCCGGTCCTTGGTCGTGCCGATGTTCTCGCGCTGAATCAGCTTCAGGTAGTGCGCAATGCGCGAGAGCAGGAAGATGTACGGCAAGCGCGCATTGATACGGCTGTTGGCCGTGGCTTCCTTGGTTTCGTACAACGCCGGTTTTTGCGTCGAACTGGCCGAGAAGAAACAGGCGAAATCGTGGTTCTTGTAGAACGACAGCGGGATGAAGCCGAGATTCGCGAATTCGAATTCGCGCGTTTCCGGGATCAGCACTTCGGTCGGAATCTTCGGCTGCACGCCCGTGCCGAGGTCATACAGGTGCACCGGCAGATCTTCGACCTTGCCGCCCGCCTGCGGGCCACGAATCTGCACGCACCACCCGTTGTTGACGAAGCTGCGCACCATGTTGGCCGCGAACGCGAACGACGCATTGACCCACAGGTATTTATCGTGATCGGGGCCCTTGACCGCCTCGTCGTAATTGAATGCACGCACCGGCGTGGTGTCCTTCCCATACGGCAGCCGACCCAGCACACGCGGCATGGTCAGGCCGACATAGCGCGCATCGTCGGTGTCCCGGAAGCTCTTCCATTTGATGTATTCGGCGCGATCGAAGTAGTTGCCGATATCTTGAATGGCGGCCACCTCTTCCATCGATTGCTTGCCGAAGAACGCCGCGCCCACTGAGCCGATGAACGGCATGTGCGCCGCCGCTGCCACCTTCGAGATGTTGCGCAACAGCGCGATATCCATCGGCGAATTCGCGAACTCGAAGTCGCTGATCATTGCGCTGATCGGCTGGCCGCCAGGCGTGTCGTATTCCTCGATGTAGGTGAGGCGATACAGGCCGCTCTGGATCAGCTCCGGCGTATCCTCGAAGTCGCGCTGCAGTGCGTCCTTCGAGACGTCCAGCAACTCGATCCGCGCGTTCTTGCGGAAATCGGTGCGTGAAACCAGCATCTTGAGGCCACGCCAGCGGCCTTCGAGCGCCTGAAATTCGGGCGTGTGCATGACCGCGTCGAGCTGGCGGCCGATCTGCCGATCGAGCTGGCCGATGTGGAAATCGAGCAGCGACTTGTCGAGGCGATCGACCGGCCGGCTTTCCTTCGCGATCAGGCTGAGCAGCGTATCCATGCCGCGCGCGACACGCTCGTCGGCCGACGCCTCGGACAGCGCGTCGTTGTCGCGAAACGCCTCGAGCGGGCGGGCTTCGGCCACCGGCTTCAGGTTGATCTTGCTGCACAGCGCCGCATAGACGCTGTCGTGGTCCAGCACGAGCGTTTCTGTTGCGCTCGGGTGCGATTCGTTCTGCTGCATGATTCTCTCTGCCTCGTGTCGAAGGGAAGAATGATTGCGGGAAGCGGTAACGGCCAGTTTCGGCCTGCCGCGTTCACGCATGGCCTTCCTGTTGCAAGGTGGCCGTGGCGATTTGCCCGAGCTCGCCGCGCAGCTTGTCGGACAGGCGCCGATCCTTCAGAACCTTCTCGAACTCGCGGCGGAACGTGCCGTTATCGAGCAGGTTCGACTTGAGGTCGCGCAGCAGATTGCGCATGGCCAGCATGGCTTGCAGCTCCGGAATCTGGCGTGCGACCTGCTCCGGTTCGAAATCCTTCATCGAGCGAAACGCGAGGTGCACCGGCAGCTCCGAGCCGTCGCCGGCCAGCGTATTGGCAGCCGCCATCTTGAGATCGGGCGCGTAATCGGCAAGCACGGCGTCGAAATTGTTCTTGTCGACATTGACCTTTTTCCGCTCGGCGAGCGGCGCCTGCTCACGCCCCGCACTGAAATCGCCGGCAACGAGCAACTTCAATGGGAGCTCGACCTTCTTCTGCGCGCCGCCTGTATGCAGATCCAGGGTGATCGAGACACGGCTCTTCGGAATTTCACGCTGAAAGCTATCCATAGGTTTCCTTATCCACCTCTCAGGGTCGCGACGCTCTCATTGAGCGTCGGTTATTTATTGCTCGGCTGCCGTTCCTTCAACTTCAATTCGAGGCGGAATTAAACATGTTTACTTCACCGACGTCAAAGCATTTAAATTTTCCAAAAAATCAAAAAACAATTCCCCGATCCATCCAGATAATTTCATCATCCACCCAATTGCGTACCTCGACGAAAATGCTGTATATACCGACCAATCTTCGCCGAAGAGGCGCCAATTAATTTGACGATAATCAAAAACAACCCATCAACCCTCTATTAATTTAAAAAAATATCTCCAAGATATTCTCCATCAAAATTTTCACAAATCATAAAAATAAAATACCCCGACAAAGATAAAAATTAACTTAGTGCAACTCACACCAAACCGACAACCACATCTATGCGGATCGACAAACCGCTCTGGCATGAGGGCTTGATCCTCACGCAGCAGCATTTTCAGCAACAGGAACGATGGGCAGGGTTCGCGATGCAACAGCTCGCGGCCGCCGCACTCGTCGAGCCGTGGGGAACGCTCGCGGTCGAAGTCGACGAAGAAGCACTGGCGACGGCACGTCTCAAGCTCACGCAACTGACACTGCGCTTGCCCGACGGCACGCCGATCGACACGACCATCGCCGATGCGCTGCCCGCCGCCCGCGACCTGACGCAGGGTGTGCCGGCCGATCTGCAAAGCCTCGTCGTGTTTGCCGCGCTTGCATTGCCGGATGCCAACGGCAGCAATTGCCGTCTCGACGAAACCACACTGGCGCGTCCGCGCCGGGCGTATCGCGAGTTCGTCAAGGTCATCGATCTGAATGGAACCGACGCAGCCGAAATAGCGGCGGAACGCCTCGCGGTGCGGCTGCTATTCGATTTCGAATCGCACGCCGACGATACGGTCTGCGCGATCGCCAGGCTGACGCGCGGCGCCAATGGGCAGTTCCAGGTCGATCGCCGATTCGTGCCGCCGTGCCTGACGCTCGCCGGCCATGCATCGCATCTGGAACGGATCGGCCGCCTGGCCGATATCCTTCAGGCCAAAAGCCTGGCGCTCGGCGGCCGCCGCAGCGAACGCCTCGCGCAGGTGGCCGAGTACGGCGTGGCCGACGTGCAGTTGTTCTGGCTGCTGCACTGCATTCATGCCGCATGGCCGCAGCTTCGGCTGTTCGCCAGCCATGCGAACCGGCCGCCCGAACAGTTGTATTCCACGCTCGCCCAACTGACGAGCGCGCTCATGACGTTCTCGACCGGCGCCCGGCTGAGCGACATTCCGGCGTACGACCACGCGCGCGCCGACGACATCTTCGCCACGCTCGAATCGATGATTCGCGATCTGCTAGACGCGATCATTCCGTCGCGGGTCGTCTCCATCGACCTGGCACGCAAAGGGCCGACCACGTGGTCCGGCCAGTTTCTCGACGAGCGCATCGCCGCGGACAGCGCGGACTGGTATCTGTCGATCAACGCACCGCTGCCCGCCTTCGAGCTCGTCGAACAATTCCCGCGGCTGTGCAAGATCGGCGCGCCCGACGACGTCGAGCACATCGTCAATTCGGCGCTGCTCGGCATCCCGCTCAAGGCCGTCCAGCGCGTGCCGGGGGCGATTCCCGTGCGCCTGGACAACCACTACTTCGCGCTGGACGCGTCGAGCCCGGTGCACGCGAAGATGCTCGCCGCGCGCGCCTGTCAGATCTATCTGCCCGCATCGATACCGGATGCGTCGCTCGAACTCTATGTGGTGCTGCGCTCATGACGACCTCGCATCCCGATACGCAAGCGATGCGCGCGGCCGGTCAGCCGCGCGTCGAAGGCATGCGCGATTTGCTGCGCGACACCGCGCTGCTGGTGACCAGCCTTGCCTCGGGCGGCCAGACGCAGGACGCACACGCGTTGCGCCGCCAATGCAAGCAACTGGTCGAGCGGTTCGCGAGCGATCTGGCGCGGCGCGGCTTTCCGGACGACGTCCGCAGCGAAGCGCTGATCGCACAGTGCGGATTGCTCGACGAAGCCGCGCTGCGGTATTTGCCGGGCGAATTCCGATCAGGTTGGGAGCACACGCCGCTGCAAGTCGAACAGTTCCATCTGCACGACGCCGGTGAACGCGTGTTCGAACGGCTCGATGCGCGCCTGCTCGAAGCGGCGCCGCCCGTCGCGCTGCTCGAGTGCTATTCGGCGATCCTCGGCATGGGCTTCGTCGGCCGCTATGCGCGTTCCGGCGCGGCGGAACGCGCGGCCTTGATCGAATCCTTGAATGCCCGGCTCGCATCGCTGAACACGTCACCCGATCGCCCGTTCATGACGAATCGCGGCGGCCGGCGGCCGTCCGACTGGTTTTACCGGCTGTCGCCTTGGGCAATCGCCGGAATCGCCTGCCTCGTCGCGGCCGTCACCTGGGGCGCCTGGTCTGCCGCACTCGATGCGCAACTCGCCCAACTTGTCTCGGCCCAACCTGCCCGCCCGTGAAATCCGACTTCCCTGCTCTCGCCGAAGCACCGACACGCGGCGACGATCTACCCGATCGCGGCCACGAAGGGCTCGGGTACCCGGTGCGTCTCGTCGTCGTGTTCGCAACGGCACTGACGCTCGCCTTGATCTGGCTCGTGCTTCGGCTCGACGCCAGCGCTGCCTGGTCGCTTTCGGCCGTCGCAGGCCTTGCCGCGGCCGCGCTGATCGGGTGGTACACACACCGGATCGACGGCGCGCGCCGCCAAAGTGCGCAGGTGCTGGCCACGCTGGGCTCGGCGGCGGCGGACGTGCCGGTCGAGTTGCGCACCCGCATGCCGCTCGCCCTCGTCACCGGCGACGGGCTGGCCGAACTGTTCGATCGGGCCGGAGAACGCCGGCAAGTGCTGATCGGCGAAGGCGCCATCTGGCTGCGCGTGGATCGGCCGCAAGATCTGCCTCAGCTTGCCGTGGCGGTCAGGCAATGGCGCGACGGGCGCGCCCCGGATGCCATCGTGCTGTCGGTCGCGCCGGCCTTGCATGCCGAACCCGACACGTTGACGCAGAAACTGCGCGCGGTCCGGCAAGCCTCGGCCGACGCCGCCCGCATGCTCGGCACGCAACTGCCGGGCTACGCCGCCGTGTATCAACGCCTCGCGCCCGGCCCTGCGGATCCGGCGGCACGGCAGTGGTACGGCATGTCCTCGTCCACGCATCTGGCAGGCAACGCGTGCTTCGAGCCCGCGATGCGTGCCGCGGAGCGCGAAGCGCTGCACGACCAGGCCGATTCCGCCGCGGCAACCCGCGCCGCCGCGCTGGTCTCGCTCGTTGCTTGGGTACAGCGCGCCGTGTTCGACCCTTTGACCGATCGGCAGCAGCCCGCGCCGCCCTGGCTGCTGTGCGGGGCCGGCTGGATCGACTGCGGCCCGGCGAGCCGCCCGGACAACCCGTGGTCGCGCGATGTCGAGCGGCAGACGCGCGTCGTGCGCGCCGCGTCGCTGGCCGCTCCTGCGCCGTGGCCGCTGCCGCAGCCCTTGATCGAAGCGATGCCGCCGCGACGCTGGCGGTCGCCGCGCCTGGCGGCAGCGGGGCATGCACTCGCCCTGCTGGCCTGCGCGACGGCCATCGCAACCTGGGGCGCGGGCAAGAACAACGAACGCCTGATGCATCGCATCGGCGCGGATCTCGGACGCTATTCGGCGATCCCGGCCAGCCGCGATACCGCGAAGCGGGCGGCGCTGCGCGTGCTCGTCAACCATCGGGACCAGCTCGACCGCTACGCACGCACCGGCATTCCGCTCTCCCTGTCGTTCGGCATGTATCGCGGCGCGGCGCTGCTGCCGCCGTTGAACGACGCGATCGCTTCGTATGCGCCGCCGCCCCCTTCGCCCGCCGTTCTCACGCTCGACAGCATGTCGCTGTTCGAGAGCGGTCGCGCCAGCCTGAAGCCCGGATCGAACCGCGCGCTGATCGAGGCCCTCGACATGATCAAGGCGTATCCCGGCAAACGCATTCTCGTCGCCGGCTACACCGACAACGTCGGTCAAGCCGGCAGCAACGAAGCGCTGTCGACGGCGCGTGCCCAAGCCGTACGCGACTGGCTCGTCGACGCATCGGGCATCCCGGCCACCCGCTTCGCGATCCAGGGCTACGGCATGACGCGGCCGATCGCGAGCAACGACACGCCCGACGGCCGCGCCCGAAACCGGCGCGTGGAAATCACCCTGGTACCGGATACCGGGCGATCGGCCGCAGATTTGGCCCCCGACGCGATCCGCTCGGGGGGTTGAGAAAGCCCGGGGTTCGCTCCGGGCGAGATGAGTAGTGCGAACAGGGAGTAAGAGGATGGCAATTCCGGCATACATGTGGCTCAAGGACGATGGCGGCGCCGATATCAAGGGTTCGGTGACCGTGCAGGATCGCGAGGGCAGCGTCGAGCTCGTCGCGTTCGATCACGGCGTGCATATCCCGACCGACGGCAACACGGGCAAGCTGACCGGCACCCGGGTCCACAAGCCGATCACGCTGACGAAGGAAACCGATGCATCCACGCCGTATCTGTACAAGGCCGTGACAAGCGGCCAGACGCTGAAATCGGTCGAGATCAAGTGGTACAGAATCGACGACGCCGGCAAGGAGAAGGAGTACTTCAACACGAAGCTCGACAACGTGAAGGTCGTTGCCGTGAATCCGGTCATGCACGACATCAAGAACCCGTCCTACGAAAAGCACAACCACCTCGAGAACGTCGAGCTGCGCTACGAGACGATCACCTGGTCGTACAAGGACGGCAACATCATCCACAAGGACACCTGGAACGAGCGCTCCTGATCGTCACCGCGTGATCGAACCGCTGGCCCCCTGGCGGTTCCCTGGCCAGCCTGACGCGTTCAGGTTGGCTTTTTTCAAAGGGCACGCCCGGCCGCCAGCCTCGGCACGCGCGCGTCCAGACCCGGACACCCCCCATGATTTCCCGAGACACGACCCACCTGCTCCGCCGGCTCAATGCCCACTGTGCCCAGGCGCTCGAAGCCGCCGCCAGCCTGTGTCAGACGCGTCTCGCGGACGAAATCACGGTCGAGCACTGGCTGCTGAAGCTGATCGAATCGCACGACGGCGACATCCCGGCCATCCTGCGGCACTACGACATCGATCTCGATCGCGTCTGGGACACCCTGCTCGCCTCGATCGACCATCTGCCCCGCAACCTGCGCGGCAAGCCCTCCCTTTCTCCGCAACTGGCGACCGTGCTTCAGGAAGCCTGGCAGCATGCCGCGTCCGACGCCGACGACACGCCGATCCGCTCCGGCAATCTGCTGCAGGCGATCGTCGACGTGCCGCACGTGCTGCGCACCCAACATGCATGGCCGTTGCTGTCCGTCAGCAGCGCGCAGATCCGCCGCTTGCTGCCGCGCCTTGCGCATCGTTCCTGCGAAAGCGAGCGGCCGCAGGACGCCGACGCGGCAACGGATACCGACGATCGCCCGGCTCCGCCGTCCGACGAACCGGCCTCGGCCATGTCCGCTCAAGCACTCCCGGCGGCGACCATCCCGCATCGCGGCACCGACGGCCAGGCCCTCGCGCGCTTCGCGACCGATCTGACCGAAAAGGCCCGCGCCGGCGCCATCGATCCGGTGTTCGGCCGCGATCGCGAAATCCGGCAGATGGTCGACGTCCTCGCGCGGCGCCGCAAGAACAACCCGATCCTCGTCGGCGAGCCCGGCGTGGGCAAGACGGCATTGGTCGAAGGCCTGGCGCTGCGCGTCGCCGAGGGCAGCGTGCCGAACGCGATCCGCGACGTGCGCATCCTGACGCTCGATCTGGGCCTGCTGCAGGCCGGCGCCGGCGTGAAGGGCGAGTTCGAGCAACGGCTGAAACAGGTCATCGACGAGGTGCAGGCCTCGCCCGTCCCGATGCTGCTCTTCATCGACGAAGCGCACACCCTGATCGGCGCGGGCAACGCGGCCGGCGGCGCCGATGCCGCGAACCTGCTCAAGCCGGCGCTGGCGCGCGGCGAATTGCGAACGATCGCCGCCACCACCTGGTCGGAATACAAGGCATTCTTCGAGCGCGACGCGGCGCTCGAGCGCCGCTTCCAGCTCATCAAGGTCGACGAACCCGACGACGACGCAGCATGCCTGATGCTGCGCGGGCTCAAGCAGCGCTATGCGCGGTATCACGACGTGCACATCCGCGACGAGGCGCTGGTCGCCGCCGTGAAGCTGTCGCGCCGCTACATCCCCGCCCGGCAGCTTCCGGACAAGGCAGTCGACCTGCTCGATACGGCCGCCGCGCGCGTGCGGATCGGGCTCGAATCGCCGCCGGCGGAATTGCAAGGCACCGAGGCCGCGATCCGCGCGCTCGAACTCGAGCACGCGGCGCTCGACGCCGACGCCCAGGCAGGCATCCACGACGTCGCGCCGCGGCGCGCGGCGCTGGCAAGCGCGTTGACCGATGCGCGGCAAGCCCTCGCCAGCGCGCAGGCCCGCCACGCGGAAGAACTCGCGTTGGTCCGCCGGATCCACCGGCATCGTGCTGAACGCCGCGACGATGCAACGCCGCTCGACACGGCCTCGCTCGACGAAGCGAAACGCCAGTTGGCCGAACATCAAGGCAAGACCCCGCGGGTCTGCGTCGATGTCGACGCATCGGCCGTGGCGCGCATCGTCGCGGAATGGACGGGCGTGCCGGCCGGCAATCTGATGGAAGACGAACTGCTGCGCTTGCTGAACCTCGAACGGCAGTTGGCCACGCGCGTGGTGGCGCAGGACGATGCGCTGACGGCGCTCGCGGAAAGCCTGCGCACGGCGAAGGCAGGGCTGAAGAGCGAGCATGCGCCGCTCGGCGCCTTTCTGCTCGTGGGGCCGTCAGGCGTCGGCAAGACCGAGACGGCACTGGCGCTGGCCGACCTGATGTTCGGCGGCCAGGCCGCGCTCACGACGATCAACATGTCGGAGTATCAGGAAGCGCACACGGTGTCGCAACTGAAGGGCTCGCCGCCGGGTTACGTGGGCTACGGCCGGGGCGGCATATTGACCGAGGCCGTGCGGCAACGGCCTTACGGCGTTGTGCTGCTCGACGAAGTCGAGAAGGCGCACCGCGACGTGCTCGACCTGTTCTATCAGGTGTTCGATCGCGGCACGATGCGCGACGGCGAAGGGCGCGAAATCGACTTTCGCCACTGCGTGATCCTGATGACCGCCAATCTCGGCAGCGCCCGGATCGACGCGCTCACCGCCGACGCCCCCGACATCGCCCAGCCGGCGCTGCTCGACGCCATTCACCCGGAATTGACGGCGCACTTCCAGCCCGCCCTGCTCGCGCGCTTCCAGCCGCTCGTCTACCGCCCGCTCGATGCCGGGGCGCTGGCCTCGATCGTGCAGCTCAAGCTCGCGAAAATCGCCGAACGCCTGCGCCGGCAGCATGGCGTCGAACTGACCTGCGACGCATCGCTGACCGCCGCGATGGCAGCGCATTGCCTCGCACGCGAATCCGGCGCCCGCAACGTCGACGCATTCCTCAACCAGCGGATCCTGCCGGCCGTATCGCGCGAATTGCTCGAACGCATGGCGAGCGGCGCCGCGCCCTCGGTCATCGCCCTGTCGAGCTCGAACACCGGCGATCTGACGATCGATTTCATCGACCGGCACGCCGACGCGCGCGCCACGGCCTGACGCGAGGCGGCGCCATGCAGGCAGGCCCTTCGCTCTACGACATGCTGCTCGGGCAGATCGGCGGCGAGCCGCTCGACGCCTACGACGACCGGACGCTCGAATGCATGAGCGTGCAGCACAACGTGCAACGGATCCTCAACACGCGCGCCGGTGCGCTCAAGCATCTGCCCGACTACGGGCTGCCCGATCTGACGAACATCTACAAGGCGCTCCCGGCTTCGGCCCATCTGCTCCGGCAGCAAATGGAAGCGACGCTGCTGAAATACGAGCCGCGCATCCGCGCGATCGATGTCGCGCTGCTCGACAACGACGATCCGGGCGTGCTGGTCAACTTCGAGATGACCTGCCATCTGAAGAAGGCCGGGCTCGTGCGGTTCGGCACCTACTTCGAGCCGCCGGGCCGCATGCGCGTGCAACGCCAGGGGACGGCGCGCGGCTAGCCGTCGCCGCGTGCCGCCAAGCTCAGCCTCACCCCAGCGCAGGCGCCGGCCCCAAATGCGCCCACAGGAACCCGAAATCGGCCGCATCGGATTCCGCGCGTTCGAGATCGTCGGCGCTGCCGTGGCCGCCGTCCGTGTTCTCCCAGTACCACACCTGTTCGTGCCCGAGCGACTGCATGCGCGCGGCCATCTTGCGCGCGTGCGCCGGATGCACGCGATCGTCGCGCGTCGACGTGGCGAGCAGCAGCGGCGGATACATGACATCGCCGCGCACACGGTGATACGGCGAATAGGCCGCAAGCGCCGCGCCCTGCCGCGCATCGTCGGGGTCGCCGTACTCGTCGAGCCAGGCCGCGCCCGCGTGCAGCTTCGGATAACGCTGCATGTCGAGCAGCGGCACCTGGCAGAGCACCGCGCCGAACAGCTCGGGGCGCTGCACCATGCACGCCGCCACCAGCAGGCCGCCGTTGCTGCCGCCCTCGATGCCGAGTTGCGCGGCCGTCGTCACGCCGCTGACGGCCAGATGCTCGGCCACCGCGATGAAATCGTCGAACGAGCGCTGGCGATGCTCGCGCTGCGCGTCGGTGTGCCAGCGCGAGCCGAACTCGCCGCCGCCGCGGATATGCGCGAACGCCGCCACGCCGCCGCGTTCGAGCCAGGCGATGCCGAGCGCGTCGCTGTAGGCCGGCAGGTTCGGAATCGCGAACCCGCCGTAGCCGGACAGCAAACACGGCCGCGCCGTGCGCCGCACCTGCCCGGCCGCATCGGTCGCGCCGTCGAGCGCGTCGCGCGGCCCGATCAGCGTATACGGCACCTCGGTGCCGTCGCGCGAGCGCGCCACGGCGCGGCGCACCACCAGTTCGCTCGCATCGAATTGCACGGGCGGGCGGTCGAGCAGCACGCGGCGCGACGCGGCATCGTCGGCGCGATCGGCCAGGTCGGCGAGCCAGCATTCGGGCGGATCGAGGAACGTATCGACGTCGACGAAGATCTCGTCGTTCAGCGTCGATTCGATCGGCTCGATGTCGATCTCGGCCTCCTTCGGCCAGGCGAACGCGCTCGACGTCCACTGCCACTCGCCAGCCGCATCCTGCGTGGGCTGCCAGAGCAGCGTGCGGTTGCGCACGTCGTCGAGCCAGCTCGCGATCAGGGTGGTGTGCGTGTGCGTCCAGGTGCAGGCCGAGGTGGACGGCCCCGGCGCGAACAGCGTCGTGAACGTGCGCGAGCCGGCCAGGAACGCGTCCTCGCGAATCGCGAGCAGCGATCCGCCGGCATGCAGCGCGCCCTCGCACGCCCAGTCGAGCCGCGGCTCCAGCACGAGCCAGCCGTGCCAGAAGCCGACCACCACGTGCGCGGGCACGTCGTAGCGCAGCCACTCCCCGCCCGCATCGAGCCGGTAGGTGTGCACGTCGAAGAAATCGACGCTGCGCCAGGCCGTATGCCGCCGCTCCACCGGATCGAAGCCGGCGCCGGCGCTGATGTCGTCGCGCTCGCCGCGAAACACGATGGGCGCGTCCTCCAGCGCGGTGCCGCGCGTCCAGCGCCGCACCTCGTACGGATAGCCGGCGTCGGTCACGGCCTCGTCGTCGCGCTCCCAGCTCACGTAGACGGTATCGCGATCGATCCAGTCGACGGTGTGATTGCCGGGCTCGTCGATGCAAAAGCCATCCTCGACGAAGCAGCGCCGCTCGAGATCGAACTCGCGGATCACGACCGCATCGGCGCCGCCCGGCGACAGCGACAGCAGCGCGCGATCGCCGTCGGGATACAGAATCGCGTCGTGCTCGAACACCCACGATTCGCGCTCCTGCGCGCCGAGCGCATCGATGTCGAGCAGCACCTGCCAGTGCGGCTGGCCGGCGCGCCAATCGTCCCAGCGCGCGCGCCGCCAGAGGCCTTTCGGATGACGGTCGTCCTGCCAGAGGTCGTAGGCCCAGTCGCGCCAGCGCGCGGGAATCACGGGCCGCTCGCGCGGCAGGTAGGCCTTGGCGAGCCGCGCCGACAGCGCGGTGAACGCGGCGTCGTTGCGCAGCGCCGCATGCGTGCGCGCGTTCTGCTCGTCGACCCAGGTGCGGGCGCGGCGGCTGTCGAGCGATTCGAGGAATTTGAAGGGATCCGGCCCGTTGGGCCAGTGGAGCGGATCGGACATCGCGGTTCGGCCTGAAAGCAAACCCCGATTATGTCCGATCGCGATGCGGGCGGCGGAAAACCGCCCGCGGCGAACTCGATCGCATTCGGGCGAACGGCGCGCGGCGAACGAACGCCGCCGCGCACCGCGCCCGCCGCATCACGGCTCCAGATGCAGTTCCTGGATCTTGCGCGTGATCGTGTTGCGGCCGATGCCGAGCCGCTCGGCCGCTTCGACCTTGCGGCCGCGCGTGAAGTCGAGCGCCTCGCGGATCACGGCGGCCTCGAAACGGCGCGCCAGTTCGTCCATCACGTCGGCCGAGTTCTCGCGCAGCAAGCGCGCGACTTCGCTGCGCAAGCCCTGCTCCCACACCGGGTTGCTCGACACCGGCGCGGCCACGGCGCCGCTCGCGAGCGGCGCGCCGG
>NZ_JAAGPF010000042.1 GCF_017104645.1 Burkholderia sp. Ac-20379 | reverse complement strand
CAGCCCGGCGCGCGTGACGGCCCAGCGCGCCGCCGCAAACGGGCCGGACGGCGGCGCGGCGAGCGCTTCGTATTCGTCGTGAAATGCGCCGCGCCGGTC
The DNA here is from genome assembly GCF_017104645.1 of Burkholderia sp. Ac-20379. Taxonomy (GTDB): domain Bacteria; phylum Pseudomonadota; class Gammaproteobacteria; order Burkholderiales; family Burkholderiaceae; genus Burkholderia. The sequence goes on along the minus strand of NZ_JAAGPF010000042.1, from coordinate 35,816 downwards.
GGCGTCGGCCAGCGAGACGCGCGGCTCGGGCGCATCGAATTCGCGCAGCACGAACGCGCGCAACGGCGCGAGCGCCTGCGCGCGATCGCGCTCGCCGAGCGTGTCGTGATAGAAGCCCGGCAGCACCACGCAGGCCTTGCGGGTTGCGCCGAGCTGCTCGAAGAAGCGTTGCTGCGGTTCGCGATGCACCACCCAGTCCGCGCCGGAGATCAGCACGAGCGTGGGCACGGTGATCGCGGCCGCGTCGTCGACGATGCGGCGCGCCGTATCGTGCAGATCCAGCAGCATGTTGACGGCGATCGGCCGCGTGATCAGCGGATCGGCGGCATAGCTCGCGATCCGCTCGGGATCGTGCGTCAGATAGGCCGGCTTCACGTAGCTGTTGACGTAGAACAGGCCGCGCAGGCGGTGCATGAGCCGCAAACCCGGCCGCGCGAACGGCACGTACAGCTTGATGCGGAACGCGGGCGACGCCGCCACCAGGCAGCGCACGCGCGGCGCGTAATCGTGCACCCAGGCGGCCGCCAGCACCGCGCCCACGCTCTGCGCGACGATCGCCAGATCCACTTCGGCGAAGCCGTGCGCCTCGCGCAGATGATCGACGAAGCATTGCAGGTCGCGCACCGACGCGCCCGCGCCGGGGCTGTAGCCGCGCGGCCCCGGCGAGCGGCCGTGGCCGCGCGCATCCCAGGCGAAGAACGCGAAGCCGGGCAGATCGAGCTCGTCGACGAGGTGCGCGACGCGCCCCGAGTGCTCGTGGCCGCGATGCAGCAGCACGATCGCGCCGCGGCACGGCGCGGTGGCCGGCCAATGGCGGTAGAACAGCCGTTCGCCGTCGTGTGTGGTGAAGCTCGCCTCGGTGGCGATGCGTGCATCCATGATGCCTCTCGTTGTTGTTGGTGTTATCGATGCGGCGGCGCCCTCCGCCGCCGTGCTGCCACCCGCCGCCGCTCAGCGCTTGCCCGCGGCTTCCGCTTCGGCCACGCCGGCGCGCACGCGGCGCACCATCGTGAACGCGGCCAGCGCGATCAGCAGCCACCAGAGCGCGATGCCCAGCGCGCCGATGGTCCAGCCCAGCCCGATCCACAGCGCGAACGCGCCGATCGCGAACGCGCGATCGCTCTTGCCCACCGGCCCGTCGTAGCGGCGCGACGCGCCGGCCAGCGGCCCGATCAGCCCCGCGCATTCCACCAGCGCGGCGGTCAACGCGAACGCCCAGACATCGGTTGGCGAAAAACCCGATACGGCGAGAAACGGCAGCACCAGCGCGACGTCGGACACCACGTCGCCCAGTTCGTTCAGATACGCGCCGAGCACGCTCTTCTGGCCGTGCTCGCGCGCCAGCATGCCGTCGATCGCATTGAGCGCCATGCGCAGGAACAGCCAGACGGGAATCAGCAGGAACGGCCACTGGCGGCCCGCGCCGAGCGCAGCCAGCGCGCCGACGACGATCGAGCCGAAGGCCGCGCCCAGCGTGACCTGATTCGCGGTGATGCCGCGCGCGGCCCAGGCGCGCGTGATCGGTCTCAGGCAGTCCTGAAATTTGGGTTTCAGCGAATAGAGGCTCATGCGTAGTCCATACGGTTTTCGCCGCCCGCTGCCGCCGTGGCGAGGTTCGATGCAAGGCCGGGGGCGAGATGCGCCGTATCGTCGTTGACCGGCGCCGAACCGTCAAGCGCCCACGGCAAACGGCGCGCCGGTTCGGCACTGGATTCCGGCGGGAAAAGCCGCGATAATCCGGCGAGCCCGGGCCGCATGGCCGTCACAGCGCCGGGCACCGGCATGTCGATGTCGGCCGCAACGGCTTCGCGCCGCGGTCGAGCGTGCCGGCACACCAAGTCCCGACGGAATCGACCGAGCGATTGAACAGCGTGCCAACCACCGTCCCTCCGCTACCGCCGCACCCGCAGCCCTTCTGCATCCGCGAGGCCGGCCCGCGATGAAACTCGTCCATATCTGGCAGCGCGATGTCCTGTTGAGCATCGTGCGGATCGTCGCCGGTGCCTACCCGGTCTGGCACGTGCCGCCGTCGCGTCCCACGCAGAAGATCCTGTTCTCGAACCACACGAGCCATATCGACACGCTCGCGATCCTCGCCGCGCTGCCGCGCGAGCTGCGCGATACGGTGCGCCCGGTGGCCGCGCGCGACTACTGGGACAGCAGCGATCTGAAGCGGCATATCGCCGGCAAGCTGCTGAACGTGGTGCTGATCGACCGCCACCGCGAATCGGGCGGCGATCCGCTCGACCCGGTGCGCGAGGCGCTCGCGCGCGGCGATTCGATCATCCTGTTCCCGGAAGGCACGCGCGGCGTGGAAACCCTGCCGGCGCAATTCAAGAGCGGGCTGTTCCATCTCGCGAGCGAATTTCCCGCCGTGGAGCTCGCGCCCGTCTATCTGGAGAACCTGCAGCGGATCATGCCCAAGGGGGCGATCTGGCCGGTGCCGCTGATCAGCAAGGTGCACTTCGGCGAGGCCATGCCGCGCATCGACGGCGAGGACAAGGCCGGCTTTCTCGCCCGCATGCGCGACGCGGTGGTTGCGCTCGCACCGATCCGCCCGGCCGGCTGAGGCCGCGCCCCTCACCACGACACGACACCACCACACCATGCGGACACTTTTCTGGGAACTGGTCGGCAGCGTCACCGGCCTGCTGGTCATCGCGACGATCGTCGGCGCCGTGCTCGGCGCGCGCGACGGCGGCAAGAGCGCCACCATCGTCAACCTGAATCAGCGGATCCGCGCCTGGTGGGCCATGATCGCGATCATGGCGATCGCCATCGGGCTCGGGCCGATCGCCACCTACGTGGTGTTCATGTTCCTGTCGTACCTGACGCTGCGCGAATTCATCACGCTCACGCCCACCACGGCCAGCGATCACACCACGCTGTTCGTCGCGTTCTTCATCGCGATTCCCGTGCAATACGTGCTGCTGGGCGTGAATTGGTACGGCATGTATTCGATCTTCGTGCCGGTGCACCTGTTCTTCGCGCTGTCGTTCGTATCGGCGCTGACCCAGGACACGCGCGATTTCCTGAGCCGCAACGCCAAGATCAACTGGGCGCTGATGGTGTGCGTCTACGGCCTGAGCCACGCGCCGGCGCTGCTGATCCTCGACATTCGCGGCTACGACGGCCACAACGCGCTGCTGCTGTTCTATTTCCTCCTGGTCGTGCAGATCAGCGACGTGCTGCAATACGTGGTCGGCAAACTGTTCGGACGCCGGAAGATCGCGCCGCACCTGAGCCCGTCGAAAACCGTCGAGGGCTTCATCGGCGGCGGGCTGCTGGCCACGCTGTGCGGCGGCGCGCTCTATCGCGTCACGCCGTTCGGCTTCGGCGCGGCGCTGCTGATGTCGCTCGCGATCGTGCTGGCCGGCTTCGTCGGCGGGCTGGTGCTGTCGGCCGTCAAGCGCTCGCTCGGCGCGAAGGATTGGGGCACCATGATCGCCGGCCACGGCGGCATGCTCGACCGCGTCGATTCGATCTGCTTCGCCGCCCCGGTGTTCTTCCATCTGGTGCGCTACTTCTACGTTTGACGGCCTGCGCGCCTAAAGGGCGCCGCCATCGCGGCCATCAGCCGATCGTCGGGCGCCGGCTCGACCGCCGACGCGGCGCGTACCGATCGATCTGCGGCGCGCGCCGCATGTGCTCTTCCACTGTGTCGCATTCCCGGCCACCGGCCGGCCGGTTGCATCGATTCGCGTCGATGTGGACATCGCGATTTCGCGATTCGTCCGCCGCGCCAACTCCCCTACCATCGTCGCGGCGCGGGCGCTCGCCCAGCGCCACGAACCACGGAGACATCCCGATGAGCCTTGTTCCGACCCGTCGCGCCGCCGACGGCCTCGCCGTCTATCCCGCCGCCACCATCGCCAACGCGCCGCGCTTTCTCGACGCCGATTCGGATGCGGCGCGCACGCCGCTGCATCACGCCGCCACCGGCGCGGCCGCCGGCTGGCAGGAAAGCGCGAACGCGGCGTTGATCGACGAGGCCATCGGCGCCGCGCGCGCCGCCTTGCCGGGCTGGCGCGCCACGCCGGCCGCCGAACGCGGCCGGCTGCTGCATGCGATCGCCGACGGCATCGAGGCCGACCGCGAGGCATTGGCCGCGCTGCAATCCCGGATCAGCGGCAAACCGCCCGCGGAGGCCGGGATCGACGCGAGCGACGCGGCGGCCACGTTCCGCTATTACGCCGGGCTGTGCGACGACGCGGCGATGTTCGCGCCCGAATCGATCGCGCTCGATGGCGCGGCGGTTTCGGCCGAGCGCAGCTACGACGCGGTCGGCGTGGCCGCGCTGATCGTGCCGTGGAATTTCCCGATGGTAACCACCGCCTGGAAGCTCGCGCCCGCGCTGGCGGCGGGCTGCACCGCGGTACTGAAGCCGTCCGAGCTGACCGCGCCGGCCGAGCACCGGCTGATCGCGCTGGTGCAGGCGGCCGGCGTGCCGGCGGGCGTGGTCAACGTCGTGAACGGCGGCGCCGAAGTGGGCGCGCAACTGACCGCCCATCCCGGCATCGACAAGATCTCGTTTACCGGCAGCACCGCCGCCGGGCGGCACGTGATGCGCGCCGCCGCCGAGCGCATGACGCGCGTCACGCTCGAACTCGGCGGCAAATCGGCGCTGATCGTTCGTGAGGATGCCGATGTTTCGCTGGCCGTCTCGCTCGCGGTGGGCGGCGCGTTCACGAACGCCGGGCAGATGTGTTCGGCCACCGCGCGCATCCTCGTGCATCGCAACCTGAGCGCCGCGTTCATGACGGCGTTCGAGGCGGCGGTCGACGCACTCGTGGTCGCGCCGCCGCAGGTGAGCGGCGTGGCGATGGGGCCGCTGATTTCGGCCGCGCACCGCGCGCGCGTGGACGCCGCCGTCGAGGCCGGCCTGGCCGCCGGCGCGCGCGTGGCGTTCTCGGGCCGGCTCGACGCGGCCTGCGAGGACGGGTTCTTCCGTGCGCCGATGGTGGTGGCCGAGCCGGCCGCCGACAACGTGCTGTGGACCGACGAGGTGTTCGGCCCGGTGGCCTGCGTGAAGTCGTTCGACACCGACGACGAAGCCATCGCGCTGGCCAACGATACGGACTACGGATTGGTGGCCACGGTCGTCACGCGCGACCAAGCCGCCGGCCGGCGCATGGCACAGGCGCTGCGCGCGGGGCTGGCGTGGATCAACGCGCCGCAACTGATCTTCCCGCAGGTCTGCTGGGGCGGCCTCGGCCTCAGCGGGATCGGGCGCGAGCTGGGCGTGGCCGGATTGCGCAGCTATCAGGAGCTGCGGCACCGGATTTCGGCCTGAACGAAACCCGCGCGGGCCGGCGCCGCCGCGGCACGATGCCGGCCCGAACCGGCCCGAACCGGCGGCATGCAATATGACGTCGTCATGTCCGCGCCGCACGGCGAGCGCCCGCGCCACAGTCGCGCCCGACCGAAGGCCAGTCGAAAGCTGGCCTCAATAGAATCGGCGCCGGACCAACCCGGGATGCCCGAAACAATGAAATTGAAGACTTGCTGGATGCTGGCGCTGCTGGCCGCTCCGATGCTCTCCCACGCCGAAACGATCGCCGCCCCCGCCATCAAGGCCGGCGATACGTGGGCCTACCTGAACACGCTGCAAACCGGCGCGGACACCACCAAGCAATCGCACGACAGCATCGTCGCCCTGCGCACCGATGCCGATCACATCTACTTCGAAATCAAGACGGCCGGCTCCACGCAAGCGCCGCTGCAATCGGTGGCCGGTGCGAACTGGAGCCGCTCGCGCGACATCAACGGCGTCGAGACGGTGATCAGCGAACCGCTGTCGTTCCCGCTGACGGCCGGCAAGCAATGGCGCGTCAAGTACACCGAAGCGCAGCCGAACGGGCAGCCGGTCACGCGCACCTACGACACCACGCTGCGCGTGGTCGGCCACGAGGCCGTGGACGTGCCGGCCGGCCATTTCGACGCGATCAAGATCGAAGGCAACGGCCAGTGGATCAACCACGCGGCGCAGGCGAACGGCAAGCCCAGCGACGTGTCGGGCAAGCTTTACAAGGCGTTCTGGTACGTGCCGAAGATCAACCGCTGGGTGAAGTCGGTCGAGCAGTTCGACAACCCGAACGGCAAGCATTCGCAGCGCATGACCTCGGAACTGGAATCGTTCCGGGCCGGCAACGGCAAGGCCGAGGCCACGGCCGCCCCCGCCGCACCGGCCCAGGGCAAGGGCAAGACGCCCGGCGCCTCGATGATCTGAGCGCGGCCGCGCATCGCGGTGCTGCATCAGGCGGCCCGCGGTGCTAGGCTTGGGGCCTTTCCCCACCCGAGGCCGCCCATGCTCTTCGCCATCACGCTGCTCGACCGCCCGAATTCGTTCGAACTCCGCACCGAAATCCGCCCCGCTCACAAGGCCTACCTGTCGGCCGCCGGGGAACGCATCGCCTTTGCCGGCCCGCTGTTCGGCGACGACGACAAGACGCCCGTCGGCAGCCTGCTCGTGATGGATTTCGCGTCGCGCGAAGCCGTGCACACCTGGCTGGACGGCGAGCCGTTCACGCAGGCCGGCGTATATGCCACGCGCACCGTGCTCCCGTTCAGCAACCTCTATCCGCAGAAAACCGGCTTCCCGCCGGCGGCCTGATCCGCCTCGGCATCGGCCGCCCGGCGCCATGCCCGGCGGCCCCGCGCGATTCATCCATCGCGTAGATGGGTGTCATCAAAATATTTCATATACCGAAATAAAATCGATGGCATAGTGCCGATGCCTCGATTTCTCCCGCGGTCGCTCGACCGCCGGGAACGCCCAGCCAGTTCGTCGCAGTCACGACAGCCACGCATCGACCCATTCAGCCCGACCCGCGAACGACGCCACGACCGTCGCGCCCGCGGCATCGTGCCGAGCCGTAGTACCTGCCGGCCCGCGCCGGTCGCTCGAACCCGGTGGTGCCCGGATCCCCGACCCGTCATCCCTCCCCGCTCGTCCGACCGGCCGCAGTCCGTCTACGAATAAACATGATTCTCATTCCAATAATGCCGATCGTTCGCCGTCAAGCCCGGCGAACGGTGCGTGGCCCGGCACGCTCGCTACCCGCGAAGCCGGCGGCAACACCGTTTCGAAACACAACAACAGGACACACCGCATCATGGCAAGGACTGGCCGCCATTTCACCGACACCACCCGGCTGACCCGCTGCGCGGCGCTCGCCGCACTCGCCTGCGCGGCGCTGGTCGATCCGGCATTCGCTCAGGAATCCGACGCAAGCACGAAGGAAGCGCCGCAGGAGACGCAGAAGGAAGCCTCGAAGGAAACGCTGAAGAACACCACGCTCGACGCCATCAACGTGTCGGGCGACTGGCTCGGCAGCGGCCTGCAGAACAGCGTGAAGACGTTCGCGGGCGCGCGCACCGTGGTCGATCACAACGCGATCGAGCAGAGCGGCGCGTCGAGCATCGGCGACGTGCTGCGCCGCGTGCCCGGCGTGCAGGCCACCGACAACTCCGGCTCGGCCGGCAGCGCGATCTCGCTGAACATCGGCGTGCGCGGCCTGACGGGCCGCTATGCGCCGCGCTCGACGATCCTGCTCGACGGCATTCCGCTCGCATTCGCGCCGTACGGCCAGCCGCAGATGTCGTTCGCGCCGATCAGCCTCGGCAACATCGAATCGATCGACGTGGTGCGCAGCGGCGGCTCGGTGCGCTACGGCCCGCAGAACGTGGGCGGCGTGATCAACTTCCGCACCCGCGAGATCCCGAACCAGCCGGGCCTGACCGCCGACGCCACGATGCGCGAGAACATCTACGCGCACGGCGGCGCGAGCACGCAATACAGCACGTTCCTCGGCACGCAGCTCGACAACGGCCTCGGCGTGGCGCTGCTCTATTCGGGCATGGCCGGCCGCGACTGGCGCGTCGGCAGCGACGAGAGCGTCAACGACCTGCAACTGAAATGGCGCTTCGAGCTGACGCCCACCTCCGAGCTGTACGGCAAGTTCTCGTACTACGACGTCAAGTCGCACACGCCGGGCGGCCTGACGGTAGCGCAATACAACGCCGATCCGTACCAGAACACGCGGCCCACCGATTTCTGGTACGGCGACCGCAAGGGCTTCGACGTCGGCTACCTGAACACCATCTCGGCCACCCAGGAATTCGAAGTCCGAACCTTCTACAACGAGAGCTACCGCACGAGTTCGCTGATCAATGCGGCGCGCACGCAGTTGCAGGATCAGCCGCGCACGTATTCGGTCTACGGCATCGAGCCGCGCTACACGCAGCGCCTGACGCTCGGCCCGACCGCGCACGACGTGACGGTCGGCTACCGCTACGTCCGCGAGCGCGGCACCGACAACAGCTTCAACCAGTCGATCCTGACCGGCCTGCTCAGCGGCACCACGCGCTTCGACAATTCGACCGACGCGCACGCCGTGTATATCGACGACCGCATCGCGTTCGGCCGCTGGCGCCTGACGCCGGGCATCCGCTACGAGCACATCGAATCGACGCGCCGCGACGACATCCTGCGCCAGAGCTTCGGTTCGAAGAACAACAAGCCGCTGCCGGCCGTGAACCTGTCGTATCTGCTGACGCCTTCGCTGACGCTGTTTACCGACTACAGCACCTCGTTCGGCCCGGTGCAGAACCTGCAGCTCAATTCGCAATCGGCCATCAACCCGTTGCAGCCCGAAACCGCGAAGACGTTCGAAGTGGGCGCGCGCTGGACGAGCCATCAGGTGCATGCCGAGGTGACCGCGTTCAACATGCGCTTCGACAACCAGATCCAGCAGGTGGTGGGCGTGGTGCCCGCGACGTTCCAGAACATCGGCGCGACGCATCATCAGGGCATCGAAACGGCGTTCGACTACGCGTTCGCCGACGACGGCCCGCTGCGCGGCCTCGACGCCTACGTCAACTTCACCTACACGAAGGCGATTCAGGAATCGGGGCAGTTCGCGGGCCGCGACGTGCCGTTCTACTCGCGCTTCACCGACACCGTCGGCATGCGCTACAAAACCGGCGCGTGGACCTTCAACGTATCGAGCACGCACCAGAGTGCGCAATACTCGGACACGGCGAACACGGTGGCGGAATCGGCCGACGGCAGCGTGCCGGGCTTCCGCGTCTGGAACCTGCAAGCCGACTGGAAGATCCCGAAGATGAAGGGCAGCACGCTGACGGCCGGCATCAACAACGTGGGCGACGCGCGCTATTACACGCGCAACGTCGATGGCAACGCCGGCCGGATGGTGGGCGCGCCGCGCACGGTGTACGTGCAGGGGCGCTTCGTCTATTGAGCGCCGCATGAAAAACGGGGGCGCGCCGGCATGACCCGGCGCGCCCCCGCTTGGGACACATGCTCAGACGTGCTTCAGATTCAGATATGCGCGCCGAACCATTCGAGCTGGCGCGCGATGCTGCTGTCGAAATGCGCGCCGTCGTACATGTCGTAGTGGCCCGCACCGGCTTCCACGTGCAGCGCCTTGTTTGCAGCGCCTACCGCCTCGTACAGCGCCGTGCCCTGCTCGGGCGGATTGACGCCGTCCTCGCCCGCCACCACCACCAGCACCGGGCACGCCACCTGGGCCGCATGCGCCGCCGGCCGGTAGTTCAGCATCTCGCGCACCGTCAGGAACGGGATCTTGATGTCCATCTCCGGATGGCGCTGACGCGCTTCCTCGACGAACGCCTTCGATTGCGGGTCGGTCAGCACCTTGGTGATGGCGACGAACATCTCGCGGCCGGTGGCCGCCTTCTTGTCCTGCATCCGCTCCAGCGTCGAGACGAACGCCTGCTTTTCCTCGGCGCTCATGCTGCGGGTGACGACCTGCTCGCCATCGGCGAAGCTCAACTGGCTCACCACCGCCTTGACGGCGGGATCGGCCGCCGCCGCGGCCAGCACATGGCCGCCGCCGAGCGAGGTGCCCCACAGGCCGACGCGCGCCGCGTCGATGCCGGGTTGCGCACGCACGAACGCCAGCACCGTGGCGATGTCCTCGATCTGCATCGCCGGCACCAGGCGCCCCTGCTCGCCGCCGCTCGCGCCGAAGCCGCGATAGTCGAACGTGACGGCCGCATAGCCGGCCGCGACGAACGCTTCGGCAAAGCGCGGCAACAGCACGTCCTGGATGCCGCAGAAACCGTGGCACAGCACGATGACGGGCGCGTCGCCGGCGATGTCGGGACGGCGCAGCGTGATCGCGATGTCGTTGTCGGTGCGATGAGTGGTAATCGGCATGAAATTGAAAGCTGAAATGAAGAGGCGTGAAATCTGGCGGCGGGCAGCGCGAAAACGCTTCGCGATGCGAAGCGTCGCTCGGCGTGGGCACGTCGCCGGATGCGGGCGCCCATGATACAAGAGGCTCGCGTTTCGCGCGCAGAGCCTCGTTCGGGACTTCGCCGCGCCGTCGCGCGGTTTGCCGAGCGACGGCGATTCAGTCGCCGTCCCGCACGGCCGTGCCGAACGCCTGTGGCGAAGCCCGCCGCCGCCCCGGCAGCATCCGCACGAGGATCTCGTCGCGGTCGACGAAATGATGCTTGAGCGCGGCAAGCACATGCACGGCAATCACCGCGCCGGCGCTCCAGGCGAACGCCCGGTGAATCCACATCCAGCGATCGTAGCTCGCGTGATCGACGGCGGCGATCGGCGGCAGGTTGAACAGTCCGAGCACCGGCACCGGGTGCCCCGCCACCGAGCTCCAGATCCAGCCCGACAGCGGCGTGGCCATCATCACGCTCGCGTACAGCACGATGTGCACGGCGGTGGCCAGCGCGCGCATCGGCGGCGAAATCGTCGGCGGCAGCGCGGGATAGGCGCGGCGCCTGATCCAGCGATAAGCGAGCCGCGCCACCACCAGGAACAGCACCGTGGACGCGATGGCCTTGTGCACGAGCAACGGCGTGCCGCCGCGCGGCGCGTCGCCCCGCCAGTGCGACGAGCCGAAGCCGATGAACCAGACGGTGACGATGACGACCGCCATCAGCCAATGAAACAGCCGTGCGCCGCCGGGGTATCGCGGTTGAGACATGGTTTCTCCTCCTATATAATCGCCGCGCGCAATAATTGAATTTGCAAACAGACGGCGGCCCGTTGCGCGTCGCGCCTTCGTCTCTTTCCGCGCCCGGCACCCGCCGACGCGCATCGCTCCGCTTGCCGCACGCCGATATCCCGACATGCCCGATTTCGATCACTACCGGTTCACCGAAGCGTTTCCGTACCTGCTCGCCAAGGTCGGCGTGCGCATGGAACAGCTGTTCGCCGCCGAACTGCGCGAGGCCGGCCTGACGCTGCCGATGTATCGCGTGATGGCCGCCCTGCGCGAGCAGGAAGATCAGCGGCTCATCGATCTGGCCGAGATGGTGTCGAGCGAACTGTCCACGCTCTCGCGGCTCGTCGGCAAGATGATCACGATGCGTCACGTCACGCGCAAACGGCTGACCGACGACGGCCGCACCGTCTGCATCGCGCTGACGCCGGCCGGCCGCACGCTGGTCGAGCGCTGGATTCCGCGCGCCATCTATTACGAGCAGCTCGCCACGGCCGGGCTCGACACTACGCAGCTCAAGCAACTGAAGCGGCTGATGGATCACATCTTCGCGAACCTGCACAGCGTCGAGATCGGCGAGCCGCTGCCCGAGCCCGAACCTGCCGCGCCGGCCCGCAAGCGCGCGGCCCCGGCCGCACGCAAGACGCGCGGCTGAGGTTCGCACGCTTCACCGGCGGCTCGCGCCGCCGGCAGCGTCAACCCATCCTGGCCGTATCAGGCCTCAGGCACGCGTCGCATAGGTCTGCGTGATCTGCTTGCGCTCGACGAAATCCTCCAGCGACGCCACGCCGCCAAGCCGGCCCAACCCGCTCGACTTGTAGCCGCCTTCCTCGAATTCCACGGCGATGTTGGCCCAGCCGTTGATCGAGACGAAGCCGGCTTCCAGCCGTCGCGACACACGCACCGGCCGATCGACGTCGCGGCTCCACACGCAGGCGCTCAACCCGTATTCGCTGTCGTTCGCCAGCGCGATCGCTTCGTCCTCCGTATCGAATACCTGCAGCGTCTGCACCGGGCCGAACACCTCCTGTTGCGCGATCGCGATCGATGCGTCGCGAATTTCCAGCAGCGCCGGACGGTAGAAGTTGCCGTCGGCCAGCGGCGGCTCGGTCACGATGCCGCCGCGCACGATAGCCTTGGCGCCGGCCGCCAGCGCAGCCTCGACCATCGCGTCGATGCGCGCCAGCGAGGCGCGGTCGATCAGCGGCCCCATGTCGCTGGCGGGATCGGCCGCCGGCCCGGGCCGCACTGCGCGCAACCGCGCCGCGAGGCCTTCGCGCACGCGCTCGGCGATGCCGCGCTGTACCAGGATGCGGCTGCCGCACATGCAGAACTGCCCGGCGAACACGGTGGACGATTTCTCCAGCACCGGCAGCAGCGCATCGAGATCGGCATCGTCGAAAATCAGATGCGGAGTCTTTCCGCCCAGTTCGAGGCCCACCCGCTTCAGCCGTTCGGCGGCGGCCACGCCGATGGCGCGGCCCGTGCGCGTGCTGCCGGTGAAGCTGACCGTCTTCACGTCGGGCGCGTCCACCAGATGCCGCGCGCCGTCGGCGCCCGATTCGATGAACACGTTGACCGCACCGCGCGGCAACTCCGCCACCGAACCGACGATCTCGCTCATCAGCGCGGCCGTTTGCGCGGCCTGCATCGGCATCTTGACCACGGCCGTGCAACCGGCCGCCAGCGCCGGCGCGAGCGCACGCACCGACAGATAGGCCGGCGAATTCCACGGCACGATCAGGCCCGCGACGCCGATCGGCTGGACGATGCTCATGCCCTGAAAACCCGGGTACGGATCCATCACGCGCCCGAAATTCTGCAACGCCAGCCCGGCCGCGAAACGCAGCCCGCGCACGATCAGGCCCGCTTCGAAACCGGCTTCGTAGCGCAGCTTGCCGTTCTCGCGGCACAAGGTATCGACGATGTCGTCGCGGCGCGCTTCATAGGCGTCGGCCAGGCGCATCAGCGCCACCGCGCGGCGCTGCGGATCGGCCGTCCAGCTTTCGTCCTGGAACGCGCGGGCCGCAGCCGCCACGGCGAGCGCCGCCTCGTTCGCGCCGCCGTCGTGATAGACGCCGATCGTCCGGCCCGTGGCCGGATTCACGCTCTCGCCGGTGCGGGCCGAACGCACCCACTCGCCGTCGATCCAGTGGCGCGCCTCGATCGGCGCGTTGCCCTGTTGCTTGTCAATCTCCATCGCACTGCACTCCTCTGCTTCTGTGATGCCGTGAATCGGCCAATCGGGTCGAGGCATCTTACATAGCAATCACAACAGTTGCAATTGCAAATGTATGCCAATGCAAGGCATCTGTTGCATGCCCCGTTGGACGCCGTTCAGAACCGCTGCCGCAAGCCGATGCGCACCACTGCCTGCTTGTTGGTGGCCGACGGCGTGAAGCCGCCGATCGTCGCCACGGCCGGTTGATTGAGCGAATCGCGTCCGCTCGCGCGCTGCAGGATCGCGGCCAGATACACGTCGGTGCGCCCGGAAAACGCGTAGTCGGCCACCGCGTCGAGCTGCAGATATTTCGCGCCGCCGTCGCCATCCACCGAGCCGCGCCGCGTGTAGTCGAACGCGATGCCGGTCTGCAGCGCGGGCGTGATCATGGTGCGCACGCCGAATTCGGCACTCGTGAAGACCGCGTTGCCCGTATAGCCGAACGGGTTCGGCCCGGAAGCGGAGCCGAGCGAGTCGAACCGCGTGCGCGTCAGCACGCCGCTCACGGTGGTCGCGCCGAACGTGTAGCTGCCGCCGAGCCCCATGATTTCGAGCGTGTTGGCCGACGCGTAGCCGGCGAACGCCGGCATCGATTCGGGCGTGGCGGCGGAGCCGGCCGAGCCGATATTGTTGGCCGTGGCCAGCCCCTTGTTCGGCGTATTGCCGTAGAACGACACGTTCGGATTGCGCGCGTTCAGGTAGCCCGCCCCGAAGCCGAACGGGCCGTGTTCGTAGCTCGCGCCGAGCGACCACACCTGGTTCTGGCCCGTCGCGCCGGGCACGCCGCCGAAGCTGTACAGCGCGCTCACGCGCAGCCCGCCAAACACCGGCGTCACGTACTTCACGGCGTTGTTGATGCGGTACAGCAAGCCGAGATCATCGACGTCACCGACGTGCGACGACATCCAACCGGCCCATGCGGGCGCGGAAAATCGCTGGATCGAATCGAGCAGCGTGTCGTACTGGCGCCCGAACGTCAGCGTGCCGAGATGCGACGACGCGAGCCCGACGAAGGCCTGCCGGCCGAACTCGGCGCCGCCCTGGGTCAATGCCCCGTTGTTGATGGTGAAACCGTTCTCGAGCGTGAAGATCGTCTTCAGCCCCCCGCCCAGATCCTCGACGCCGCGAAAGCCCCAGCGGCTACCCGACAAGCCCGCCGTCAGGCCGTCCGCGAACGCCACGCTGCTCGCGCCCGTCGGCCGGCCGCCCGGCTTCGCCGTCTGCACGTCGTTGGTGTACGCCACGCCGGCGTCGATGATGCCGTACAGCGTCACGCTGCCCTGCGCCTGCGCGCAGACGGCAAAGAGCGCGACGACGGCGCCCGCAATGCAATGCTTCATGACCAGTTGTCTCCGTCTTCATCTTAATAATTAGTTGTATTGAGTATTACGGTCTTGCCAGGGCGATGCGGTGAGCGAGTGTCGGGTCGGGCACCTCCTTGCGGGATCGGTCAGGTCACGGCGGCGGCCTCACGCCGGCATCAATCCGCCTTGCGTTGCAGCACGAACGGGCGCGAGGTGCGCCAGCACGGCGTATCGGCGTCGAAGCCGCAAGCGGCCGCCTCGTCGGCGTTCTCGATCCGCTCGAACTCGCCGATCAGGCTCTCCTTCACGCCGAACACCGTGTCCTCGGCGAGCCAGGGGCAATCGGGCGCGAAGATGTGCGTGATGACGGTTTCGTAGCCGGGCGCGCGGATCATGAAATGGATGTGCGCGGCGCGGTTCGGGTGACGGCCCAGCGTGGCGAGCAGCTTGCCCACCGGGCCGTCGTCGGGAATCGGGTAGTCGCGCGGGCGCACGCTGCGGAACCAGAACGCGCCGTCCGGCCCACTCTCGAACTTGCCGCGCAGGTTGCCGTCGGGCTGCACGCCCTGCTGCTGCACGTCGTAATAGCCGTCGTCGTTGGTCTGCCAGACATCGATCGTCGCGCCGGCCACCGGTTGCCCGTCGGTGTCGGTCACCGTGCCCGTCACCACCAGCGGCTCGCCCTTGCCGTCGAGGCAGATGTTCGCGCCGGCCGGCAGCACCGGCACGCCGTCCACGTAGAACGGCCCGAGGATCGTGTTCTCCGTGGCGTTGCCGGGGCGGCGGTGATTGATCGCATCGACCAGCATCGACACGCCCAATACATCGGACAACAGAATGAACTCCTGGCGCCAGTCGGTGCACATCTGCCCCGTCTCGGTCAGAAAGCGGATCGCGGCGTACCACTCCTCGTGGGTCGGCTCGATCTCCTTCACGGCCGCGTGCAGGTGGCGCACGATCGCCGCAGCGATACGGGCGGTGCGCGGCTCGACATCGGGGCCGATCCGGGCGTTGACGGCCTCGGCCGAACGTTCCTCGGAAAACAACGGGTAACGGCGGTGGGTGGTGTCGGTCATGATGCGGATCCATCGTTGCGGGGAATCGCGAGCGGTTCGGCGCCGCGCCACGCGCGCTCGAGCAGCGCGTGCAGGCCGGCCGCGTCGAGCGGTTGCGGATTCCAGTACGGGTTCGCCAGCGTCAGCTCGACCGCTTGCGAGATGCCGGATTCGGGCATGCCGATCTCGGCCAGCGAGCGCGGCGCGCCGATCGCCGCATTGAGCCGGTGCAGCGCGCGGCCGGCATCGTCGACGCCGAGCGCCGCCGCCAGCCGCGCCGTCACGTCGGGAATCGCCGGCGCGTTGTAGGCCAGCGCATGCGGCAGCACCAGCGCGTGGGTTTGCGCGTGCGGCAGATCGAACGCGCCGCCGAGCACGTGGCACAGCTTGTGGTGCAGCGCCATCCCTACCGAGCCGAGGCACACGCCGGCCAGCCAGGCGCCGTAGAGCGCATCGGCGCGCGCCGCGCGGTGCCCCGGATCGGCGGCGATCACCGGCAGCGCGGCGAACAGGGCGCGCACGCTGTCGAGCGCGAGCGCGGCGACGATCGGGTTCGTGTCGCGTGCGTAGAGCGCCTCGACCGCATGCGCGATTGCATTCATGCCGCTCGCGCCCGACATCGACGCCGGCAGATCGAGCGTCAGATCCACGTCGTAAAGCACGCATTCGGGCAGGATCCGCGGGCTGCGCTGCGTGGTCTTGATGCCGTCGCGCGTCTCGCCGAGAATCGGCGTCATCTCCGAGCCGGCATAGGTGGTAGGCAGCACGATCTGCGGCAGGTCGGTACGCAGCGCGAGCGCCTTCGACAAGCCGGTAGTCGAACCGCCGCCAATGGAGACGATGCCGTCGATGTCGTGCGCCTCGACGATTGCCATCGCGGCATCCGTCACGTCCACCGGCGTATGCATGCGCGCACCGTCGAAGCGGGCCGCATGGCGCGCGCCGAGGCGGTCGGCCAGTTCGTCGGCCAACCGCGCGTGCGGCGGCCCGTAAAGCAGCAGCGCGCGCGAGATGCCGAGCCGCGCGGCCGCCTCGGCCACCTGGCCGCGGGTGCCGTGCCCGAAGCTCACGCTGCCTGGCAGCGCCTCGTAGACAAACGGCAACCGCGTATTCACGGCCACATAGTTCGGCATGCTCATCGTGCCAGCTTCAGCAGTTGCTCGGCGTTGGTGCGGCCGATCTTGACGCGGTCGTTCTCGCTGATCGACGCCGTATCGAACCAGTCGGCGGCGTGATCGATATTCTCGAACGGCCAGTCGGCAGAGAACAGGATGCGATCCGAACCGATTTCGAGCATTGCGTCGATCAGCGTCTGGGTGCGGAAATTGCCGGACGTGGTCAGCCAGAAATGCTTGCGGAAATACTCGGCGATCGGCTTTTCAGCCGGGTAGTTCGGTCGCGCCGACACCCATGCGTTGCGGTTGTCGATGCGCCACATGCTGTAGGGCAGGCCTTCGCCGAGGTGCCCGAGAATGATCTTCAGGCCCGGATGCGCATCGAACAGGCCCGAGCCCATCAGACGCAGCGCATGCACGGCGGTTTCCTGACCGAACGCCCAGGTCGGCCCCATCAGCCACGGATGGCCGTCGTAGATCGGCGCGCGGCCCGGCAGCGGATTGCGCGGATGCAGGTAGAACGGCACGTCGAGCGCTTCGAGCGCGGCCCAGAACGGCCGGTAGCGCGGCAGGTCGTAATAGAGCTCGCCCCCCTCCGCCGTATCGCTGAAGCCGTTGACGAGCGCGCCCACGAAACCCAGCTCGCGCACGCAGCGTTCGGCCTCGCGGATCGCCAGATCCGGTTCCTGCATCGGCAACGCCGCGAACGCGCGGAAGCGGTCGGGGCGTTTCGCAACCTGTTCGGCCAGGAAATCGTTGGCGCGGCGCGCCAGTTCGTCGGCACGTTTCGGATCGCGAATCGCCTGCACGGCCGGCGCGTTCAGCGACAGCACCATCATCTCGATGCCGCCACGATCCATCTCGGCAATACGGCGCTCGTGAATGTCGAGCAGCCGGTGGCGGAGTTCGACCCAATCGTCGTGCGGCACGAAACCGGCCGAATCCTCGATCGTGTCCGCGATCGCGAAATGTTCCTCGAGGGCGATTTTTCCTGCGTTGCTGAAAGCCATGCCATTCTCTCCAAGTTCAGGCAGCCGGTGTCGCCGCCGTGCACCCGGCTCGGCGGCGACTCGATAAACAAATTAATCAGTACAACGAATATCCAGCGAGGCGATCCGGGATGCTTCATGCTGCCCGGATCAGCAGCGCGCGGATGTTCTCAGGAGCGGCACGAAGCAGCCCCGGTGTTCTCGCGCGCGCCGGCGGGCGGCGCTTCCATCGCGTCGTCGGGCCGCAACGCGCGGCGACGGCGAGCCAGCGCCAGCGTCATGACGCACGAGGCCAGCGCAATCACGGCCGACGCGGCGAACATGATGCGATCCGAACCGCCGAGCATTGCCAGTTGCCCTGCCGCCACCGGCCCGAGGATCGAGCCGGCGCGGCCGATGCCGAGCCCCCAGCCGATGCCGGTGGCACGCATGTGCGTGGGGTAGACGGAGGCGGTCAGCGCGTTGATGGCAGGCTGGCCGCCGACGATGCACAGGCCGCTGACGGTCACCACGGCCAGCAACGGTGCGAGCGGCAAGCCGGGCTGACCGATCGCCACGATGGCGGCGGCCGCCACCACGAACGCCGGCACCAGCACCCGCGCATAGCCGGCGCGATCGATCAGCAGGCCCATGCCGATGGTGCCGAGCGTGCCGCCCACCTGCAGCAGCGTGCCCACCGCGATCGCGACACTGCGCGTATGCCCGAGGTCCGCGATGATGGTCGGCAGCCAGTTCGACAGGAAGAACAGATTCAACAGGTTCGCGAAGTTGAGGCCCCAGAGCAGCAGCGTGATGCCCGCGCGCCCGCCCCGGAACAGCTCGGCCACCGGCGCGCCGGACGGTTTCGCCGCCTGCATGCCTGCCACGAGCCTGCCGCCCGCCAGGCCGGGCACCGCAGCGGCGCCGCCGGCGATACGCGCAACGAGCCGCGCCGCCTGCTCGGGCCGGCGCCCACGCAGCACGAGAAACTGCACCGATTCGGGCAGCCACGCCGCCATCAGCACGCCGATCGCGAGCGATACGGCGCCACCCGCCAGGAACACGGCCCGCCAGCCGGCCAGCGGAATCAGCCACCCCGACACCAGCCCGCCGAACACCGCGCCGGCCGTGAAGCCGCACGACACCAGCATCATGGTCGACGCGCGCCGCCGCGCCGGGCTGTACTCGCTGACCAGCGCCATCGCGTTGCCCATGATCGCGCCCACCCCCACTCCGCTCAGCGTGCGCATCGCCAACAGTTGCGCGACGCCGTGCGTGTGCGCGGTGCCGAGCATGCACGCGCCGGCGAACAGCATCGAGACCACCAGCACGGGCCGCCGGCCGATCCGGTCGGCCAGCACGCTCAACGCGAGCGAGCCCAGCAACATGCCGACCAGGCTGGCCGAGAACACCGAGCCGAGCGCCCCGCGCTCGATACCCCAGTCGCGTACCAGCTCGGGCGCGACGAAGCCCATCGATTGCACGTCGAAGCCGTCGATGATCATGGCCGCGCCGGCCAGCAGGAAGATGCCGAACTGGAAGCGCCCGATCGGGCGCGCATCGATCAGGGCCGGGATGTCGATCGTCGGCGACGGCTGCGCGTGCTGCGTGGAAGAGGTGTTCATCGTGATCGTTCGGCTCGCCTGGCTGTGATGCGCAACGCTTGACGCGACGGCTGGCAGCTCGCCGCCGCCGACCGGCATTTATTTGCAAATGCAAACATGTCACGAAGTATATATTTGCTTTTGCAAGTAAATATAGGCGTTTACGCGGAGGCGCCCGGGCGTCCGGACGGAAGCGACATGAAAGGAAAACGGGAGGGAAGACGTGACGGCCGCATCCGGCGCGCAGCGATCGTTCGCACGCGCCTGGACGGGAAAGCGGCAATGCCGGTTCGTGCGCAACCGGCGAGTGCGTGTCGTCAGCTCAGCGCATGATCGAGCACGAGCGTGCCGCGGCCGGCAAAGCCCTTGATCAGGCCGCGCCGCGCCGCCTCGCGAAACGCGGCGTAAATCGTGTTCGGATGGAAACCGAGCGAATCGGCGATCGCCTGCTGGCTCGGCAGGCGATCGCCCGGACGGAACAGGCCGGCGCGGATCGCCTCCTCGATCTGATCGGCAATCGCGAGCGCGACATGGCCGCGAATCCGGGCGAAATCGGGGCGCCAGTCTTGCGCGGCACGCGGCGAGCGTGAACCGTTCGCGCGGCCGGTTGCGGGTTCGAAGCATCCTTGCATGAGACCTCCCCCTGTGCGAGTGCCCGTTCATGCCGGCAGCAAAAACCAGAGGCAGCGCGGAATTTGCCGTGGTTGCGTGGCGCTGCCATGACGACATCAAACCGTCATCGGAATCCAGCGTCAAGCGTCTTCGCCGATCTGTCGCGCAATCGACTCGCTCGGCACCGAGCCGGCGCCCGCCGCATTTTGCTTCACTGCACAATCGCGGCCGATCGATTGGCATCCGAAACGATCGGCCGCCTCTCGCGCCCTGCGCCCCGCGCGATCCGCCACGCGTTCGGCCCGGCGGATCCGCGTTTGCTTCGTTTTAATTCCGCGCCAAACCCTTCGATTTAAAGGGAAACGAGAATATCGATCCGTTTGGAATTGCCTGACCATTTACTTGCCATGCGGTTCGCATCATAGTTTCGCGAAACAAGTTTCACCAATAACGTGCAGCGCGTACCGACGGAGACATCGATGTTACGCACGCCAACACGGGGCCAACCGGGCGATCGTCGCCCGTCATTCCCGCAGGGCCGGACACCGCATACGAGGCGTAACCCGTCCGCCCTTTCGCCGCTTCGGCATCCTTTTCCGCTTTTCAGCCGCCGTGCCGCTACCCGCGACGCGAACGGCGCCCGACTCATGCTTGCGTAATCCCAAGCGCGATCGCCGGCACGGCACTGCCCGTGCCGGCGATCGCGCCCGGACATCGTCGATCGAACCGCCGCACCGACGGGTCATTCCAAGGCCCGCGCCCCGATCGACGTCGAGACACCCGGAATCATCAACAAGGAGGGGGTATGTTCCGTATCACCAAGCCGCGCACCGCGCTGCTGTCCTGTTTCGTGCTCGCGATACCGTTCTTCGCCGGTTGTGGCGGCGGCGACGGCGGCGATCCACCGGCCGCGATCCAGGTCCCGCAATGCTCGGGCAGCAGTTGCCCCGCCAGTGGCTCGACCACCACCACCACCGTCACCAACAAGCTCTGCCCCGATTCGCTCGACTACACCACCGTCTACACCGGCGGCTCGGGCAGCGGCGAATACGTGAAGCTGCAGTTCGATTCGACCAAGCTCACCTATCAGATGCGGTTCGTGCTGTCGTCGGTGCCGACCAGCGCCGGCCAGGTCAACACCACGCGCGCCGGGCAGACCATCACCGGCACGTTCCACCGCGCCACCACGCTGCCGACGGCCGAACAGAACCGCTGCGCGTTCGTGCTCGACAACGGCGCGTCGGCCGACGGTTCGTACTCCGTGGCGATCAACCCCGCCGATCCGCCGATGCTGTTCGTCGGCAACGGCGTGGTGGGCGGCGGGATTCCGGGCGCGACCATCGAATTCGACGGCGTCGCACTGCTCGGCAACCTCGGCGCCGTGCCGTCGCGCACGTTCGACTTCTTCCCGTTCATCGGCTTCACCGACACGGAAACCGATTTCACCAAGGTCGCGGGCAACTACAACGAGCTCGGCATCCATCTGTCGCCGACCGGCACGTCGTATCAGACGGCCAAGCCGCAAGGCTGGCAGCCGGACGTCATCAACTGGAACGAGACGCTGAACGGCGACGGGTCGTGCACCATCACCTCGGGCAGCGACTACTCGTGCCGCACCACCGGTACACCGTGGACGCTGCGCACCAACACCGACGGCTCGGCCGACAACGTGTTCGTCAGCAAGCCCACCTCGGCCAGCTCGCCGTATCCGAGTGCGGGCCAGGGCCAGCCGATCGTGCTGCTCGCGCCGAGCCAGGCGCAGGGGATCATGATCGTCGGCAAGCTGCGCGGCGCGCTGATTCCGATCGTGATTCGCGTCGGGCAGGCGTTCGTGCCGTCGGATCCGGCAGCGCTGCTGAACACGGTGGCCGATGCGGAAATCGGCATTTCCGCCCTGGCGCCGGCCACGGCCGTGGCCGCGAATTCGTTCACGGGCGGCTACATCGGCGCGACCAGCGCGTCGGCGTGCGGCATCGTGGCGAACGCGGGCAACTCCGGCGCACCGGCGGTGGGCGACTCGAGCTTCAACGCGTCGAAGGCGCATCCGAACCTGCCGGGCGTCTTCAGCGGCACGTTCTTCGAGCCGACGGCCGGCAACTGCCTGGACAACACGTCCGTCTCGACGCTCGCGGCGAACTACACGTCCACGCTGTTCAGCGGCGCAACGGCCGGCTTCATCGATCCGCAAACCTCGACCGGCACCAGCACGTTCTCGCTCGACTACACGCAGGCCACCCCGGGCCTGGTCGGCGTGACCGCGCTGCAGGACTTCAACGCCGCCAACAGCAGCGGGCCGGTTGCGATCTTCCACAAGGGCGACACCGGCTGGGCGATCAAGGTGGGCGAGGTCTACGCGATGGTGGTGAACAACAGCCAATACAACCCGTTCTTCACGGTAGGCGCGTTCGTTCAGTAAGGCAGTTCCACACTGCTACAGGCAGCAAGGCGGCAACGACCGGCGGCAGCATTCCTGCCGCCGGTCTTGCAGCCGGTCAAATCAATAGGATACCTATTGATTCACTAGAACCTGAGAGACGCAGGGCCGTGCATCGCACGGACGGCGAACGAGCCAGCCCGACCTGCGGGGGTGCGGTTTCAGCCGGGCGAGCCTGAGGGGGCGCCCGGTTTCACGCGCGACACGGGAGGCGGAGGGCCGCCAGCGTTGCGCTTACCCACGGCGGTTCGCCGCCATTCGTCAATTGAGGCACGCATCATGACTATTCGAAAAGTGGCTTCCCTTGTCGTTGCACTCGCTGTTTCGTCGGCGCTGGCCGCGCCGGCTCTCGCCGTCACGGTGTCGCTGGCCAACGGCAACCCGATGAATCCCAACGGCGAACCGTTCTCGGCCACCGGCAGCACCACGCTATCGAAAGGCGCGATCAATACCAGTTGCACCGCCACCTTCAACGGCACCATCACCTCCACCGGCATCGTCAACATCACGTCGACGACGTTCGCGGGCGGCGGCCTCTGCTCGCTGATCACCGGCAGCGCAACCAGCATGAACCCGTGGACGGGCCAGGCCGACACGCCGACGCAATTGACGATCAACAATGCGCAGGTCAGCGCATCGCTGCTCGGCACCTGCGGCCCGAGCTCGGTGGTGACCGTCTGGAACAACACGGCGTCGTCGCTGACGTTCAACAACGCGGTGCTGACGCCGAACTGCACGGTGACCGGCACCGTCACCACCTCGCCGGCCTTCAACGTGCAATAAGCGGCGCGTCGGCATTTGGCATGCCGTAACGAAACGGGGTGGCGCGTTATCGCGCCACCCCGTTTTTCATGGAAGGAGAAAACGACGGCGGGCCGCGATGGCCCGCCGCGACGCCGTCAGGCCGTCATCGCGCCAGCGCGGCCGGCGCGGCGGCCGGCTCGGTGGCGAGCGAGATCATCAGCGCGATCAGTTCGACGAATTCGTCTTCGGGCAGCAGGCCCGCCCACTCGTGATATTCGTCTTCGGACATGTCGAAAAAGCCCTGCCCGAGCGCTCGGGTCTTGGCGACCACGCGGTCGCGGGCTTCGGCGTCGTCGAGCGACGCCGGCAAGTTGTCGCCCAACTGCTGGAAACGATCCTGGATCCGCAGCTTCAGTTTGTACCCCGTCATGCCTCTCATCGCTGGCCTCGATTATGGATTTGTGGCTCCGCTATCGCGCGAACGGGGCTGCTGGCGCATCGTATGGATTCCTGCCCAATGCGCCGGCGCCCCTCCGCCCCTCGGAATGGCGCCCCATACCGGCCGGTATGCCGGTTGCGGCGGGGCGACCTCTCAGTAAATCCATCGCGCCGGGATTGCGCAATCGGGCCGACCGCTGAAAATTGATCTAAATCAATTGTTAGGTGAGCACAAAAAGACCGCGATTGGAGGGTCGCAAGCGTTGCGATCAGAAAATCTGAAGGCTCGAATAAAAATTACTCGCTTGGTCGCGGGCGGCGGTTCTGGGATAGTGGGCGCCATTCCATACCGCCCGCACCGGAGACACCACGATGTTCGCCTTCCCGCCGCTCGACCGCGATTCCGCCCCCGCCGCCAAGCCGGAACCGGCCGCCCGCACGGCGCCCGCCTTCACGTCGTATCGGGCCGCGCTGCAGAATCCGACCTGCGCGCTGGCGTCCCACACCGGCGACCGTCCCGACATCGCGACCAGCGCGATTCTCGGGTACAACTAAGCAACCCGGCGGGCCGCCACGGCCCGCTTACTCGGGGTAGTTCGCATCCACCTCGAAGCGCGCCAGCTTCAGGATCGTGCGCAGCGTGCGCGGGTGAATATCGCGGCAGGCCGCCAGCGACGTAAGAATGAAATCGAGCGCCCGGCCGTAGCGATAGAGCGTCAGCCAGCTTTCGGTATCGCCCGGTTGCGCGTGCAACCGTTCCGCCACGCGCAGCATGTTCGTCGACAGCGTGCGCGCCATATCGAGTTCGATCCGTTGCTTCTCGCCCCATTCGACCGGCTGCGGCTGGGCCAGCAGCTTCGTCAGGAAAGCCTGGAATTGGGCGTCGGACTGGTTCGGCAGCGTATTCATGATTCGTTCCGTTCTGCGTTTGACGGGGCGCCGTGCGGCGCGCTCATGCCTTCCATCAGCAGAATTCGTACCAGCTTGAGGCACGCCTGCCCGCGCGCCGCGCGATGTCCGGCAAGTCCAATCAGCATAAGGCTCCGCGCGAAGCGCCAACGTGCGCTCGGCCGCACATGCGGCGGCCGCGATGGGCGCTTTGTTTCATCGGTGTAACGTGACATGCACGGAAAAGCCGGAACATCGCCGCACGTGCGCCGCCCCGCAATTTTTTCCCGCGCCCGCGCCGCTATACTCGAGCCCATGCGACTGCTCCGAACCCTGCTCGTCCTGCTGCTTTGCATCGCGCTGCCGCTCGACGCGCTGGCCGCGAGCGGGCTGACGGGCGCCTGCCCGATGCACGACGGGCATGCGATGCAAGGCGCGATGCCGCCGCACGCCGGCCCGATGCCGGACATGGCCGGCATATCGGGCATATCCGATTGCGACGGCATGACCGCGCTGCCGCCCGGCAAGCGGAACGCCTGCGACCACGGCTGCCGGATGTCGGCGCAATGCCAGTTCGGCAGCCTCCATCACCCGGCCGTGCTCGCCGAAGTGCGCCGCCCCGCCGTGCTGATCCTCCCGGTTCGCTTCCATTACGCCGCCACGCTCGCCGTGCGCGACCCGAACAGGCTGTGGCGGCCACCGCGCGCCGCCTGACGTTCCGCCGCCCTCGATCTACCCGCTCAACCGCGCCGCCGCGTCGCTGCCTGCCATGCGCATGCCGGCCGCCCCGGCGCGCGCCGATTTCATTCCCGATTCGTTTCAGACGGAGCCTGACCATGAATACGCTGTACGCCCGATCCGCCCTCCTGTTCGCCGCCATCGCGGGCTTGGCCGCCGCGCCGGCTTTCGCCGGCGACATGGCCGGCATGACGATGACCGCCCCCGCCGGCGCGCAAGCCGACGACGGGCTGACCGACGCCGTGGTGCGCAAGGTGGACCCCGCCACCGGCATGATCACGCTGAAGCACGGCACGCTCGCCAACATCGGCATGCCGGCGATGACGATGGCCTACAAGGCCGGCACCGCCGACATGGCGCAGCATGTGCATGCCGGCGACAAGGTTCGCGTGCGCGTCGAGAACCTGAACGGCACGTTGACGATCGTGAAGCTCGACGATCCGTCCTGATCAGCGCCGCGCGCCGGCCGGCTCGAACGGCAGGCCGAGCGCGCGGAAGAACGCCGCAACCTGCGGCAGCCAGATCGCCACGCCGGCCGGGGTATCGAAGAAGTCGTGCGAACTCCGGCCGAACACGCCGACATCCACGAAGCGCGCGTCGGCGGCCGGCCCATGCGCCTGCGCGAAGTAGGCGTCGAACATGCGCCGCGGCAACGGTTGCGGAAACAACGCATCGTTATCGCCGTAGAACCAGAGCGACGGATAGCGCGCCACGCGGCCATAGCTCGCATAGGCCGTCACCAGCGTGTCGTCCCAATCCGGGCACGCCGCCTTGCGCACGCCGCCCGAAAAATTGATCAGCCCGCGCACGCCCGGCACCGGCCGCGCGCCGAACGCGATGGTGGCCAGCCCGCCGTCGGACTGGCCCGCGACCACGATCCGCGAGCGGTCGACGAAGGGCAGCGCACCGAGCGCCGCGATCGCGCCGGCCACGTCGGCGGCCTCGTCGATGCCGTGGCGGCGGCTGTCGCAACGATCGCCGTGATAGAAGCCGCCCGAGCCGGCAAACCCTTCCCGCATCGGAATCGCCACCGCATAACCGCGCCGCACGAACACCGCCGCCACGCGCAGATGCCGCGAGCGCGGCTGCCGGCTCGCATCGCCGGGATCCTTGCCGTGATTGAGCACGACCAGCGGGAACGGCCCCGGGCCGGGCGGCTTGAACAGCGTGGTTTGCAACTGAACGATCGCACCGTTGCCGGGCACCGGCAGCATCACGACCTGTTCGCCGAGTTGCGTGGCGAGCGGCGGCGGGTTGGCGGCAAGGCCGGCGGCGTTCGCAATGCGCGGATCGGCGCACGCGGCAATGCCGATCGCGAGCGCCGCCGCGCCCAACGCGATCCGGTTCAGGCGGCGCAGGCCGCGCATGCATGACGACCGCGCAAGGCGGCCGCGAAAGTCCGTCGATTTCAAGGCCTGGCGTGTCCGGTCAAGAAGCGACCGCGATTATTTCATCGATCCGGCGCCCTGACGGCCAGGCGCCCGCTCGGCTTCGCATGGCGAGACGCGCGTGCGGATCGGCCGCCCGGGCCAGGCGCATGTCACTCGAATAAAAACGAAAGCAATCATTCGGAGGCCAGAATGGCGAATGCAATCACACGCGCCTCGCACCGGGAAACAAATGAAAGCCGCGCACCTGCATCGAAATGCGCCGATGCCCACCCACAAAGGCCAACCGCACGGACGCGCCGTTTTCTCCGACGTTCTGTCACATTACAAACGTAGCATTCAAAAAATTACATAAAACTCACCGATAAAACGCATTTGTCAGGAATACGCACCACTGCGCGCCTTAAGCTTTCAATGTTTACCGAATCCCCATTGCCGTTTAGTAGCAGCAAAACCGCGTGTTGACGTTCGATAACCACTCCAACCGATGAAGAAGAACACCACCATGACTCTTTCCAGGACCGGTATTTCGTGTCTGATGCTGGCGCTCGTCGCCAGCGTCACCCTGGCCGCGTGCGGCAACGACGACGATCCGGCACCGGCCGCGTCCACGCAGACGTCCACGCCGAGCGCATTGAAGACGCTCGACGGCAACGCCCCGCTCGTGATCGGCCACCGCGGCCTGCCGGGCCTGTATCCGGAAGAAACGCAGGTGTCCTACGAAGGAGCCGCCAACGCCGGCGCCGATTCGCTCGAGGAAGACCTGCACCTGACCAAGGATTGCGTGCTGGTGGCGCGCCACAACCCCTGGCTCAGCGACAACACCAACGTGGCCGACGTGGCCAAGACCAACGCCACCGTGGCCGCGCGCAAGCGCACCGTGCCCGGCGTGCGCGTGCCGGTCAGCTGGACCACCACCGCCACCACCGGCCCGTCGAGCTACCTGAGCGACCTGACCGACCCGGCCGATCCGAAATCGGTGCTGAAATCGCTGATCGTCGACGGCGAGGATCACACCAACGACTGGTCGATCACCGACTTCACGGTGGCCGAGCTGAAGGCCTGGATTCGCGGCACCACGTACGACGCCAAGGACGTGCGCCCGACGGCGCTGAACGGCCAGTACCCGATCCTGACGATGCAGGAGGTGTACGACATCGCGCGCGCGAAGTCGGCCGTCAGCGGCAAGACCTTCACGATCTATCCGGAATCGAAGAACCCGATCTGGAATAACGAGCAGGCGATCGCCAACGGCTGCGGCGCGGCCGGCACGCGTCCGTTCGAAGAAGCGATCATCAAGTTCATCAACGACAACAACCTGAACAGCCGCACCGCGCCGATCCTGCTGCAGAGCTTCGACCCGGCCAGCCTGAAATACTTCCGCTCGCGCGGGATCCAGACGCGCATGGTGCAGCTGATCGACGGCAACGGCGTCAACTACCAGACCGGCGCGATGATCTACCAGACCAACGACGACTACGCGTTCGTCGACGGCCGCCCGTACAGCTGGACGGTCAACGGCGATTCGCGCTGGTTCGGCGACATGCTGACGCCGGCCGGCCTCGCGGAGATCAAGACCTACGCCGACGGCATCGGCCCGTGGAAGCCGCAAGTGTTCGCCTGGAAGGTCACGCCGTGGAAGGACAAGAACGCCGACGGCACGGCCTACACCGGCTCGCTCGCCGACGTGAACTCGGTCGAACCGACCAGCCTGATCGCCGATGCGCACAAGGCCGGCCTGTTCGTGCACTCGTACACGTTCCGCGACGAAGCGCGCTACCTGCCCGGCAAGTACAAGGGCGACCCGGTCGGCGAGTACCTCGACGCCTACCGCGCCGGCATCGACGGCGTGTTCTCGGATTTCGCGAACACCGCCGTGGCCGCCCGCACGCAGTACCTGAAGGAAACCGGCCGCTAAAGCGCGCCGCCCGCCCTGCTCGCCGGCGGCGGCTTTCGAGCCGCCGCCGGTCCCGCCTCGAACGGCGTGCGCGCACGCCGCTTCCGCCCGCGCTTTTTAGTCCGCGCGTTTCAGCCCGAACATTTCGTTTCGCTTACGATTCGGCCATGCCAAGCACGCGCGACCCCTGATCCGCAATGGGGATTCGCATCGTGTTTCGAAACGACAGGCACAATACGCCCCGGCGGCTTTCGCGCCGGGGCCGTTCGATATCCGAACCGCTTCGGCGCGCCCGCCGGCCCCGCCCTCACAATGCCGTCATGAACAACGAAACCCCGAGCCGTCCCGCCGAGCGCGCCGTCAATTCGCCGCGCTTCCTGCTGTTCCTGATCTGCCTGTTCGCGTCCGCCGGACAACTGGCGATCGATATCTACGTGCCCGCGCTGCCGGCCATGGCGCACGCGTTCGGCGCCTCGCCGCAGGCGATCCAGTCGAGCGTGTCGGGCTACATGGTCGCGTTCGCGCTCGGCCAGCTGATCTTCGGGCCGGTGGCCGACGCCTACGGCCGCAAGCGCGTGCTCGCGTTCGGCCTGATCATCTACACGATCGGCTGCCTGCTCTCGCTCGGCGCGCCGAACCTCGAAACCTTCGTGCTGGCGCGCTGCCTGCAAGGCTTCGGCATCGCCACCACCAACCTGCTCGCGAAGGCGATCATCACCGATTCGTTCTCCGGCCAGGCGCTGATTCATGCGTTCACCTACATGGCCACCGCCTGGGGGCTCGCGCCGATCATCGCGCCGGTGATCGGCGCGCACTTGCAGGAGTGGTTCGGCTGGAAGGCCTGCCTCGTGTTCCTGCTGCTCTATTCGCTGATCATGTGGGCGGTGCTGTGGCGCTACCGGGAAACGCTGCCCAAACCGGTCAGGCTGGAAGTGCGCACACTGGTGTCCAATACCGGCAAGGTGCTGTCGAGCCCGGTGTTCCGCAGCTGCTTCCTCGCGCAGGGCGTGTGCTACAGCATCCTGCTGGTGTTCAACATCGTCGGGCCGTTCATGGTGCAGACCACGCTGCACAAGCCGCCGACCTACTTCGGCTATCTCGCGCTCGGCATCGGCGCGATGTATTTCTGCGGCGGCCTGTCGAACCGGATCCACAGCGCGGCGCTGCCGACCTCCGAGCAGCGCCTGCGGATCGGCGCCTACACGATGGCCGGCGCCTCGGTGGCGATGCTGCTGCTGGCGCTGACCGTCGGCCTGCAGGTGTGGACGCTGGCCGTGCCGGTGCTGGTGATGGGTTTCTGCGCCGGCGCGATGTACCCCACGCTGATGGCCAAGGGCAATTCGCTGTTCCCGCACATCGCCGGGCTGACCAGCGCGCTGCTCGGCTGCGCGCTGCTGCTCGTCTCGTCGCTGATGATGGGCCTGGCCGGCTTCGTATCGATCCACACGCTCGCGCCGCTCGCGCTGTTCTTCGTGATCCTCGCGGGGATCGTCGTCGCGATGGTCCTGAAGCTGCTGCGCTACCTCGCGCAGAGCAAGCCCGCCACGGTCGCCAGCCGGTCGAGCGAAGCGGCCTGACGCCGCCGCGGCGGCGGCGGCGGCGGCCGCGGCGGATCGCACTCAGTGCGGGGCCGTCTCGCCCTGCTTCACGCGCTCGGCCGCCGCGATGATCGCATCGGCCACCGCGCGCGGTTGGCTCAGCATCGCCACGTGGCTTGCCTTCACGCGCGTGATCGTCGCGCCGATCCGCGTCGCCATCGCCTGTTGCAGCGCCGGATCGATCATGCGGTCCTGCGTGGCCACCACGAAGCTCGACGGCTTGGCGCGCCAGGCCGCCTGCGCCACCTTCTCCGTCACGCAGCCGCCGAACCACGGGCCTTGGGTGGCCGCCACCAGGTTCTGCTCGACGCGCGTCAGATCGGGCGCGAAATCCTCGCGGATCGCCTTGTCGGACAGCGTCATGAAGCCCGCCGAATCCTTGCGCAGCTCGCTCACCCAGGCCGGCGGCGGCGCGTCCTTCGTCAGGTCGGCGATCGACTGGCCGCTGTCCGGCGCGAACGCCGCCACATACACCAGCGATTTGACCTTCTGATCGTTGCCCGCCTCGCTGATCACGACGCCGGCCCACGAATGCCCGACCAGCACCACCGGCCCGGTCTGCTGCTCGATCGCACGGCGCGTGGCCGCCACGTCGTCGGCCAGCGAGCCGAGCGGATTCTGCACCGCCACCACATGCAGGCCGCGCGCTTCGAGCAGCGGAATCACCTTGTTCCAGCTCGAACCATCGGCGAATGCGCCGTGCACCAGCACCACGTCGGTGCCCTTCAGGTCGGCCACGGGCGCGGCCAGCGCGGGCGTGGCGGCCACGGCCGAGAACAGGCCGCCGGCCAGCGCGGCGGACAGCAGGATGCGTTTGATCGTCGAATTCATCGGGATTCTCTTGGGTCGGTCATTGAATCGGTCATGGAAAGCTTGGGGCTGCGGCGCGGGCGATGGCTCAGGAATGCGCATAGACGTCGCCGAAGCCCGGGATCGCATCGCGCGCCGGCGTGGCCCGCGCTTGCCGTGCGGCGCGCTTCGCGGCCGGGCGGCGCGTGGCGTGCACCGTCTCGGCGTCGCCGTCGAATTGCGACAGCGACGGGCTGTTCTGGTCGCTGTGAACATGCACGAGCGCGGTTTCCAGATCGGCCGGATATTGCGCGTCGCCGCTGATCGGCCGGTAGCCGGCCTGTTCAACGCGAACCAGATCGGCGCGCACGTCGGCGCGGGTCGGCGCCTGAGGCGCGGCGGCAAACGACAGGACGGGGGCGGCAACCAGTGCGGCAACGGCGAGCAAGCGGACGGCATTCATCAGTGTTCTCCTCGATCGGTAGGGTTCGGCGCCGCGTCGCATTCGTGCATCGCCGGCATGACTGCATTTGAACCGGCCGATGTATCCCGGATGTTTCCGCGCGAGCCGCATCGTGCAAGCGCGTTTTTCCAGCGCGCCCGCGGATACACAACCCTACAAATCCCGCGCGCGCCGGCCGACGGCTTCGCCCTCCCCTGGTTTTCCCTTACTTGTGCCGCGCCCGCGCCGGTGCGATTCTTCGCAAACCGGTCAACCGTTCGAACGGTTGACCGGTTGAACCAACATGACTCCGAACGAAACGAAGCCGGCCCGACCATGAAGACTGCGACGATGGAATTGACGAAACTGGACAGCGTGCGCGCGGAATCGACCGTCGAACGGATCGCCCAGCGCCTGCTCGACTTCCTGCTGTCGGGCGCGGTCGAACCGGGCGACCGGATTCCGTCGGTCACGCGCCTGTCCGAGCAACTGGGCATCGCGCGTTCGTCGGTGCGCGAGGCCGTCAAGCTGCTCGAATCGCGCGGCGTGCTCGACGTGCGGCAGAGCAGCGGCTGCTATTTCAAGGGCAACGATCCGAGCGCGCTGTTCAAGACGGTCGAATGGGCGCTGCTGTTCGGCACCAAGGACATCACCGAATTCGTCGAGGCGCGCTGGCACATCGAGATGCTGCTGGTGGATCTGGCCGCGCAGCGCCGCACCGATGCGGACCTCGAGCCGATCAAGGCCGCGCTCGACGCGATGCGCGACGCGCAAAGCGGCGAAGCGTTCAGCGAGGCCGATCTGACGTTCCACTTCGCGATCGCCGAAGCCGCGCACAACGCCGTGCTGCGCGACGTGTTGCGCGGCATCCGCTCGCTGACGATGAGCTGGATCGGCCGCAACCTGTCGCGCGCCACCACGCCGCAAGCCGCCTATGTCGACCACGTGCCGATCTACGAAGCGATCGTCGCGCGCGACGGCCGCCAGGCCCGCATCGCGATGCACGAGCACATGGTGCGCGCGACGCGCCGCCTGGTGCAGACCATGACGCCCGCCGACGGCGCCGCGCTGCAGGAACGCATCGACGCGCTCGCGGCGCTGCCCGCCAGCGCGATCTGACACACGCGGGGCGGCCCCGCCGCCCCGCATCCCGCCGCACGGTTACCCAGAGAACCGGCGAATCAACCAGGAGATAGGCCGTGAGCCAGACAAGCGCCGTAAATATTAAGGATTCCCAATCTAATGACGCATTGCGACGGCATCGCCGCAATGCCGCGCTCGCGAGCCTGATCGGCACGTCGATCGAGTGGTACGAGTACTACATCTACGGCGCGGCCGCCGCGCTGGTGTTTCCGCACGTGTTCTTCCCGAACGTCAGCCCGCAGATCGGCCTGCTTTATTCGTTTGCTTCCTATGCAGTGGCGTTCATCGTGCGCCCGATCGGCGGCGCGATCTTCGGCCATTTCGGCGATCGCATCGGCCGCAAGCGCACGCTCGTCATCACCTTGCTGATCACCGGCCTTTCCACGTTCCTGGTGGGCTGCCTGCCCTCGTCGGCGCAAGCCGGGGCCATCGGCCCGATCGCCCTGGTGCTGCTGCGCGTGCTGCAGGGCATCGGCGTGGGCGGCGAATGGGGCGGCTCGGCGCTGCTGTCGATCGAATGGGGCGACCAGAAGAAGCGCGGGATGTCGGGCGCGTGGCCGCAGATGGGCACCTCGGTCGGGCTGATCCTGTCGACCATCGCGATGATCGCCGGCAGCGCCGTGGCCGGCGACGCGTTCCTCGCCTGGGGCTGGCGCATTCCGTTCCTCGCCAGCTTCGTGCTGATCGTGGTGGGCCTCGTGGTGCGGATGAAGGTGGAGGAAACGCCGTCGTTCGCCAAGCAGCAGCGCACCGGCAACGTGGTCGCGAACCCGGTGCGCGAGGCGATCCGCACGTTTCCGAAGGAGATCGTATTGTCCGCATTCCTGCGCATGTCGGAGCAGATGCCGTTCTACGTGTTCACGGCCTTCACGCTCGACTACGCCACGCGCCAGGTGGGCCTCGACCGCCAGTTCGTGCTGTGGTGCACCGTGGCCGCCGCCGTGCTCGACATGGTCATGCTGCCGTATTTCTCGATCCTGTCGGATCGCGTCGGCCGCCGCCGCATGTATTACCTCGGCTGCGTGGCGCTCGCGCTGCTGGCCTATCCGTATTTCGCGCTGATCGATACCGGCAACCACGCGCTGGTGTTCCTCGCGATCGCGCTGTCGATGCTGCCGCACTCGCTGCAATACGGCGCCCAGGCCTCGCTGATCTCCGAGCAGTTCCCCGCCAACATCCGTTATGCGGGCGCCGGCATCGGCTACCAGCTCGCGTCGGTCGTGGCAGGCGGCCCCGCGCCGCTGGTCGCCACCGCCCTGCTCGCCTGGTACGGCAGCGGCTACGCCGTGGCCGCCTACCTGCTGTTCGGCGCGATCGTCGCGGCCATCGCGCTGCGGCTGATGCCGGATCGCTCGCATATCGACATGTAAGGCCTCTTCCCCAACACACCGGATCTGACCGATGAAGACAAGCACCATCAAGACCATCGCCGTTGTCGGCACGGGTTACATGGGCGGCGGCATCGCACAATGCCTCGCCCTGACGGGCCGCAAGGTCTACCTGACCGATGCCGACCCGTTGCGCGCGCAACAAGCCCGCGCCCGCTTGCTCGAAGAAAGCGCCGCGTTCGAACAGGCCGCGCTGTTTCCCGAAGGCAGCACGGCCATCCTCGAAACCAACCTGGTGGCCACCGATTCGATCGAGGCCGTCGGCCACGAAGTCGATTACGTGGCCGAGGTCGTGCCCGAGAACCTCGATCTGAAACTGAGCGTGCTCAAGCGCATCGAAGCGGCCGTGCGGCCCGACTGCATCATCGCGAGCAATACGTCGGCGATCCCGATCCGCGAGATGGCCCGCGCGCTCGAAACGCCGCAGCGCCTGTTCGGCGTGCACTGGATGAACCCCGCGCCGTTCGTGCCGGCCGTGGAGATCATCCCCGGCGAAGGCACGCCGGAGGCGATGCTCGAAGCCGCCGAGGCGCTGGTGCGGGAGGCGGGCAAGGTGACCGCGCGGGTGGCCGACGTGGCCGGCTTCGTCGCGAACCGCCTGCAGTTCGCGTTGTTCAAGGAGGCCGTGGCGGTGGTCGAGGAAGGGCTGGCGACGCCGGAGGACGTCGACAAGGTGGTCAGCAATTCGTTCGGCTTCCGGCTCGCGCTGTTCGGGCCGTTCGCGATCGCCGACATGGCCGGGCTGGACGTTTATGCGGCGTCGTATACGTCGCTCGAGAAGCAATACGGCCCGCGCTTCGCGGTGCCGGCCGGCCTCAAGGCGCGCGTGGATGCGGGCGATTTCGGGCTCAAGAGCGGCGGCGGCTTCCTCGGCATCGCGCCCGCGGCGGCCAAACCGCTGGCGGCGTATCGCAACCGCGCGTATCAAAGCCTGATGCAGTTGCGCAAGACGCTGGGGGCGCCGCCGTTCGAGGGATGAGCGACGGGAACCGCATCGGGAGGAACGCGCCCGATGCGGCGGCGGCGTCCGGACACACGAGACGACGTGGCGGCGCTGCCGTGTGTTGCTTCGAGGGCACGGCGCACACGACGCCGCGCCCCGCCGCCCTCAACCGCCCGCCCGCGCATCCGACGCCGCCGGCGGCGCATCGGGATTCGGCACGAGCTCCAAGCGCACCCGCAGGGGCTGCAGCATATCGGCTGGCGGCGGCGGCAACGCGGCCGTCGTCAATAAATGCTCGAGCGACGCCTCGGCCGGGATGTCGTCCAGCGAGTCGAACTCGATGCGCGTGATCGCGCCGTCGCGGCCGATCCAGGTGCGCACCGCAACCGACGGCGGCACGCCCGGCGCGGCGGCCGGGCCGGTGGCATCCGCGCGAACCGTCAGCGCCTGCCGCACGCGCTGCGCTTCGTCGCCGCCGTTATCCAGCAAGGCCTGAAAGTGCTCGCCGACCTCGTGCGCGTAGCGCATCCATGCGGCCGGCGCCGCCAGTTGCGCCTGCGGCGACGTTTGCGCCTCGGCCCGCCCCGCTGCGCCGAGCGTCAGCAGCAGCATGCCGCCCGTCGTGATCCATGTGCGCATCCGCTGCCGACGCGTTGCGCGGGACTGCGCGACCGGGTGAATCGTCTG
Organism: Burkholderia sp. Ac-20379; assembly: GCF_017104645.1. GTDB lineage: Bacteria > Pseudomonadota > Gammaproteobacteria > Burkholderiales > Burkholderiaceae > Burkholderia. The sequence goes on along the minus strand of NZ_JAAGPF010000042.1, from coordinate 408 downwards.
CATGTGTTTCCTCGTTTCGCCGAACCGGATCGGACGGCAATCAGCCAAGTTCGAACGGCACGTAAAGCCGCGCCGCGCCGCGCTGGACCAGCAGCGCCGCCGCGCCATGCACCGCGCCGATGGCGGCCACCAGCGAGCCGGGGCTGCCCACCGGCGTGCCGTTGATCGACAGCACCACGTCGCCGACCTTGAGGCCGGCCTGTGCCGCCACGCCATTCACGCTCTCGACCACCAGCCCCTGCTGCACGCCGAGCCGCGCCTTCTCGGCGTCGTCGACGGCACGCAGCCCCAGCCCGAGCCGCATCAGCGTGGGCGATTCGGCGGGCGGCGCATTGCCGCTGTCGAGCGCACCGACCACCACGCCGATCCGGCGCGCCTGGCCGCCGCGCCAGATCGTCAGCTCGCTGG
>NZ_JAAGPF010000460.1 GCF_017104645.1 Burkholderia sp. Ac-20379 | reverse complement strand
TCAGTCTGCTAGTGACCTGAATTTGCAGGCTCGTAGGCTGTCGTTCGTTACATGTTTGCAATCGGCGATATTAGTTAACTCGCGAGCCGACACGCGCTTTTCCTATGTCCTATAGTCTACTGCCTTACATAATCTGTGTCTGTCTTATTATATATTCGTCCTCTTCTTTTCATGTCTCTTATCTTTATATTTCAGCTACTTCGCCTTTATTCTTTTTTTTGTTTTTTTTTTTTTTTTCCA
>NZ_JAAGPF010000459.1 GCF_017104645.1 Burkholderia sp. Ac-20379 | reverse complement strand
CGCCCCGAGCCCGCCGAACGCTGGACCGGCCCGATCCGCCCGCGCCGCGCGGCCGACTGGCGGCCGTTCACGGGCGCGTTGTCGGCGCGCTCGGCCGCGCATGCGCTGTCGGTGCTCGGCGCGCTGTTCCGCTGGCTGGCCGAACAGCGCTATCTGCTCGCGAATCCGTTCTCGGGCGTCAAGGTGCGCGGCGGTGCGCGCTCGGCCGCGCTCGACACGTCGCGCGTGTTCAGCGACGGCGAATGGCAGATCGTGCGCGTGATCGCCGACGGCCTCGAATGGTCGGGCGGCTGGGAGCCGGCAGCGGCGCAGCGGCTGCGTTTCCTGCTCGATTTCTCTTATGCCACCGGCCTGCGCGCGAGCGAGCTCGTGAATCTGACGCTCGGCGCGATCCGCAGCGATGCGCGCGACGACCGCTGGATCCACCTCGTCGGCAAGGGCGGCAAGGCCGCGCGCGTGGCGCTGCCGCCGCTGGCCTGGCAAGCGCTGACGCGCTATACGGGCGAGCGCGGCCTGTCGATGGTCGCGGCGCAATGGCGGCCCGACACGCCCGTGATCGGCGGCCTGGCCGGCGACGTGCAGGCGGGTATCAGCGGCGTGCGGCTCTGGAAGGTGCTCAAGCGCTTCTTCATGCAGGTGGCCGGGCAGCTCGCCGCCGATCATCCGCCGCTCGCCGACAAGCTGCGCCGCGCGAGCCCGCACTGGATGCGCCACACGCACGCCACCCACGCGCTCGCGCGCGGCGCGGAGCTGACCACCGTGCGCGACAACCTGCGCCACGCGTCGATCTCGACCACCTCCATCTACCTGCACGGCGACGAGATCAAGCGCGCCAAGCAGATGGCCGACGCGTTCGGCGCGAAATCGTGAGCGCGGCGTAAGTGTGTCAACGCGCGCGGCCCGAGCGCGGTCGTGTTTAGCTCGGAATCCCCGTTGTTTCGCCTTTTTCGTTGCACGGTGCGCGCGTAAAATGCGTCGCGATTCCCGCCGTCGCGCCAACGCCCGGCGACGCATGCGCGCGTCGCCGCCGACACACCCGCTATCACCACGATGACAAAAACGACACGTTTCCTCCGAGGCGCGCTGGCGCTTGCCGGGGTGCTGGCCAGCGCCGCGCCCGCCGTTCATGCCGCATCGCCCGCCGCCGCGCCCGCGATCGTCGTCGACACCGGCCACACGCCCGCGCATCCGGGCGCGACCGGCGCCAGCGGCCGCGTCGAATACCGTTACAACCTCGATTTGTCGGCGGCGGTCGCGGCCGATCTGGCCGCGCACGGCGACCGCGTGTTCCGCACCTCGGCCGACGGCCGCGAGATCGCGCTGGCCGCGCGCGCCACGCAGCATCCCGACGCGAACCTGTTCGTGTCGATCCATCACGATTCGATCCAGCAGCAGTATCTCGACGCGGGCCGTCAGCGCAACTTCCACGGCTACGCGATCTTCGTGTCCGAGCGCAATCCGCATTACGCGCAGAGCCTGCGCTGCGCGAAGGCGGTCGGCGAGCAGATGCGGGCGGCCGGCGAAACGCCGTCGCTCTATCACGCGGAACCGATTCGCGGCGAGAACCGTCCGCTGCTCGACAGCCGGCTCGGCATTCACCGCTTCGACGACCTGATGGTGCTGCACACCGCGCCCATGCCGGCGCTGCTGATCGAGGCGGGCGTGATCGTCAACCCCGACGAAGAGCGACGGCTCGCGCAGCCGGACACGATCCGGCGCATCGGCGGCGCGATCGCCGCCGGCATCGAGGCGTGCACGCAGGCCGGCCCGGCCTGATGCGGGTGACGCGGGCCATCGATTTTCCCGGGCGCGCGCGCCCGATTCGCTTACTATCTGAAGCTTGCGGCGGCGGAACCCGTCGCCGCCTCCTCTGACCGACCTCTCGCCATGCAACGACCGGAGCCGCGCCTGACCGAACCGCTCGCCGCGCTCGACGAATCGATCGACCACGCGGTCGGCGATGCGCCGTGCCACGCCGACGCGACCCGCATCGAGCGCGCGATCTCGCAGGCCGCCCAGCCGGTGTGCCTGTGTGCGTCCGACGGCACGCTGACCTGGACCAACGCCGCGTTCGAGCGGCTCACCGGCCGCCGCGCCGGCGTGCCGGGCGCCGTGTTGCGCCTGCCGTCGATGCTGGCCGCGCCGGGCGACACCTGGGCCGCGCCCAGCATGGACGCGCTCGCGCGCGGCAGCGAGATCTGGTTGCTGCAGCGGCCCGCCGGCGACACGTTGCCGGTGCGCCTCGTGCTCTCGCCGCTCTACGCGGCCGAGGCGGGCGACGTTCGGCATGCGGCCCGGCGCGGCGCGGCGGCGCAATTGGCCGGCGGCATCGACGTGTCGGGCCAGGATGCGCGGCCGGCCGAGGCGAACGGCGCGAACGGCATCGGCACCGACGCCTGGGTGGTGTTCGTCAGCCGCGCCAACAACGAGCCGCCGTCGGGCGGCGAGCTCTGGTACGCCGCGAACTACGACGACACCACGCGCCTGCCGAACCGCAAGCTGTTCGCCGAACGGCTCGATCTGCGGATCGCCCGCGCCCGCGCCACCGACGGCTGCTTCAGCATCGTGCTGCTCGAAATCGGCGGCCTCAACACGATCCGCAACGCGCTCGGGTTGCCCGGCGTGGAACTGGCCGTGCGCGTGACGGGCGAGCGGCTGCGCACCAAGGTGCCGCATCTGTATGGCGTGGCCAGCATGGGCGACGGCAAATTCGCGATGCTGTGCGACGAGCCCGCGCCGTCGGTGCGGCGGCTGGTCGACACCATCGTGGCCTGCGCCGGCGAGTCGATCGAGTTCGCCGGGGCGGCGCTGCACGTGTCGGCCAGCGCCGGCATCGCCGCGTATCCCGATCACGGCGAGGACACCGATACGCTGCTGCGCCGCGCGAACGTCGCGCTGTCGTCGGCGATCGAGGACGGCGACGGCGTGGCCGTGCCGTTCTCCAGTTCGCTCGAAGTGCGCGCCACGCGCCGCTTCGAGCTGGAAGCGGCGCTCTCGCGCGGTATCGACCGTCAGCAGTTCTGGCTCGCCTATCAGCCGCAGGTCACGCTCGAAACCGGCCACATCGCGCAGGTCGAGGCGCTGCTGCGCTGGCGGCATCCGCGCTCGGGCGACATCAGCCCGAACGAATTCATCCCGATCGCCGAGGAAAGCGGCCTGATCGACCGGATCGGCGAATGGGCGATCCGCACCGCCTGCCGGGAAATCGGCCGCCTGCACCGCGATCGCGACGACGCGCCGCGCGTGTGCGTGAACGTCTCGCCGCAGCAGTTCCGGCGCGGCAACCTGCTCGGCATCATCGAGCAGGCGCTCGACGACAGCGGGCTCGCGCCGCACAACCTCGAAGTGGAAATCACCGAAGGCGTGCTGTTCGGCGACACCGAGGCCGCGCTCGACACCGTCTCGTCGATCCGCCAGCTCGGCGTGGAGATCGCCGTCGACGATTTCGGCACCGGCTATTCGAGCCTGTCCTATCTCACGCGTTTTCCGGTCAACCGCGTGAAGATCGATCGCGCGTTCGTCGCGCCGCTGCCGAGCGACGCGCGCAGCGCCGAACTGGTGGCCGCCATCATCGCGATGGCGCATGCGCTGAAGATGCGCGTGACGGCCGAGGGCGTGGAAACCATCGAGCAGGCCAACCAACTGCTCGCGCTCGGTTGCGACGAGGCGCAGGGCTTCTGGTACGCCCGGCCGCATTCGATCGCGTCGCTGCGCACGCTGATCGGCATGTAGGGCGGGGCGGCGGGCCGCCTTGTTTTCAGTCTTTCGTTTTCCTTTCTTTTTATCCGGGGCGGGAGCGGCCCGACGCCCGAAAAATATTTTCATCGGGCAGGGAATAAGCGGGCGCGGCCGGTGTTCGCCGTATGACTCCCGCGATTGACCCGACTCGCCCAGCCATGAAACCCGCACCCGAACCGATCCCGACCGAGCAGGACGTCCAGGCCTACGCCGACGGCCGGCTTGCCGCCGAGCGCGCGCCGAGCGTGCTGGCCTATCTGGCGCGGCAACCGGCCGAGGCGCGCCGCGTGGCGTTCTATGCGCGCGTCAACGCGCAGATGCGCTCGCATTTTCCGGCGCAGCTCGCGATCGACGGGGCCGAACCGGCGTGGGGCGGCGAGCGGTTTCCGGCGGCGGATGTTGCGCTGCCGCCAGCGCCCTCGCGCGGCGTGCGGCGCGGGTGT
>NZ_JAAGPF010000458.1 GCF_017104645.1 Burkholderia sp. Ac-20379 | reverse complement strand
CCGATTCGGCCGGGGCTCAGGCGGCGGCGAACACCGCGGGCGCGGCGGCCGGCAGCGGCGGCTCGGCCAGACGCGGTTCGGCCTTCGCGGCAGCCTTGCGGGTCTTGCCGGCGCGCGACGGCGGCTGGCACAGGCCGCACACGAAGCCTTGCTGCGGATCGTGGGCATGCGCGACAAAATGACCGCCGCAGCGCGTGCACGGCGTCATCTGCAGCATCCCGGAATCGAAGAAACGCACCAGCGTCCAGGCGCGCGTGAGGCTCAGCGCCGCTTCGTCGTCGGACAGCCCGACGTGTTCCAGGTAGAGCCGGTAGCTCTTGACGATCGACTGGATCGAATCGCAGCCGCCGTGCGCCTGCATGAAGCGGTAGATGTTATAGAACAGCGACGAGTGGATGTTCGGCTGCCAGGTCATGAACCAGTCCGTCGAGAACGGCAGCATGCCCTTCGGGGGCGAAACGCCCTTCAGTTCCTTGTACAGCTTGATCAGCCGGTCGCGAGACAGATTGGTCTCGGCCTCGAGCAGTTGCAGTCGTGCACCCAGCTCGATCAGCTCGATCGCCAAGGTGATTTCCTTGACCTCGAGCACCACGCTCTTCGTCGCCATTGCTAGCCTCCGGAATTTCCGGGTATGAAGCGGCGCTCGCGCTCACCGGACGCGCGAACGCGCACCGGGCCACGGCTGCCAGTGTTTTGGAAAAAATTATCGGAGGCTTTCGACGGGCTGGCCGGCCATCAGGATGGCCGTGTGTGCCTGCGCGACGGCCGTGCTTCGGCCCTTGTCGGCAAGCGAGGACAGCAACGCATGGTCGTCGAAACGGAAGCGGCAGAGCATCTGGTTCGATGCGGCCAGCTTGACCGTTTGTGCGAGTGTCAGGTTCGCGAGCACTTCCGCGAGGTCTTCCGAGATACCCATGCGGAACATGCCCATTGCCTTGTCTTCACGCAGCAGACGCTGCGCGAGCAACAGGTACGACAGGTTCACTTCCTTGATCTCGGCGAGCATTTCACTGGTCGCGCTCATGATTCCCCCGTAAGAAATCTTGGCCATCTGCTTTGAAAACGTTTGCCTTGGTCGCTCGCCCTCCGTGGGTCGGTAACCGGCGTTTATATTCTTACGGCATTGTGGCCAATCGGATTTTGCGCCGGTATCAGCGAAGACGAATCTACAACGCAGGATTTCTCTGTAAACCGTGTAGGAATTTTTCCGACAGTGTCAGAGAATTACTGAGGATGGAAAAATCGCGCAAACCGTTGATCCGAAAGGGATCTCAAGCGATCGATCAGAGTTTTTTTGGCAAATTATAGAACTATTTCTACGGCTGTAACAATCGGCTGGTAAGGGTAGGAAAGCAGGTTCCGACAGCGGCGCGACCGCCGCCGAGGCTACCCGGTAAACTCCCTATTTCAGCCTGTAACAAGGGTTAAGCGTTTGAAAATTCGCTCGATCCGCCGCGAGCCATCCCGATAATAGAGTCGAACGGTCGGCCGGCGGTCAAAAATTTTTCGTCTGCGCCGCCCCATCGTCTGCCGCCGGCGACGCCCTACAGGGTGCGACCTCCCGGCAGGCCCGGCCACCATACGCACAGGAGAACCACTCATGCGCATCGCACAAGTTGCCCCGCTCTACGAAGCCGTCCCGCCGAAGCTCTACGGCGGCACCGAACGTGTCGTGTCCTACCTCACGGAAGCCCTGGTCGAACTCGGCCACGATGTCACGCTGTTCGCCAGCGGCGATTCCGTCACGTCGGCGAAGCTCGAAGCGTCGTGGCCGCGCGCGCTGCGCCTCGATCCGTCGGTTCGCGACTGGATGGCGCCGCACATGCGCCTGCTCGAGCAGATCGCTCGCGTCGCCCAGGATTTCGACGTGCTTCACCTGCACCTCGACTATCTGCCGTTCCCGCTGCTCTCGCGCCTCGACGTGCCGTACGTGACCACGCTGCACGGCCGTCTCGACCTGCCCGAGCTGCAGCCGGTGTTCAACGCGTTCCCGAACGCGCCGGTGGTGTCGATCTCGAACTCGCAACGCGTGCCGCTGCCGCAAGCCGGGTGGGCCGGCACGGTCTATCACGGCCTGCCGGATCAGCTGCTCACGCCGCAAACCGATCGCAAGCCCGAATATCTGGCGTTCCTCGGCCGCATCTGCCCGGAAAAGCGCGTCGACACGGCGATCCGCATCGCCGCCAAGGCTGGCCTGCCGCTGAAGATCGCGGCCAAGGTGGACAAGGTCGACGAGGAATACTTCAAGACCGAGATCGAGCCGCTGCTGGCGACGGCCGACGTCGAATTCATCGGCGAGATCAACGAGGCGCAGAAGCCGGCGTTCCTGTCGGGCGCCAAGGCGCTGCTGTTCCCGATCGACTGGCCGGAGCCGTTCGGCCTGGTGATGATCGAATCGATGGCCTGCGGCACGCCGGTGATCGCGTTCAACCGCGGTTCGGTGCCGGAAGTGATCGAAGACGGCCTGACCGGCTTCATCGTCGAGGACGAACACAGCGCGGTGGGCGCGCTGCAGAAAATCGATACGCTGTCGCGCACCGCGATTCGCGAACGTTTCGAAACGCGTTTCAGCTCGAAGGCCATGGCGCGCCAATACGTGCAGATTTACGAAACGCTGGGCGCCACCGCCAAGCAGCCGCATTTGACGCGACTGGCAGCAAGCTGATCGGTATTCGGGCCGAACGGCCCGAAATTCGAATCAAAAAAAGAAAGCCGCATCGACGATGCGGCTTTTTTATTTGCGGCGCCCGGCACTGCGGCTTACTCCACGAGAAAACGCTCGCGGTTTTTACCGACGATCCAATTCGGCGGCTTGCCCCGGCCGCTCCAGGTCGCCCCCGACTTGGGATCGCGGTACTTGGGCGGCAGCGGCGCCTTTTTCGGCGGACGGCCGCGGCGGGCTTTCTCGGCAAAGCCGAGATCCTGCGCGGTCAGGCCATATTCGGCGATCTTGCGTTGCACATCGGCTATCACGGCCTCCACTTCCTGACGGCGAACGTCATCGGCTTGCGCTTGAAGGTCAGCGATCTGCGCCTTGAGTTTTGCGTATTGAGACATGTTTACTCCCTATTCACGATTCGCCAGGCCATCGGAGCCTAATCACTATCCTTGTTTTTCGCAATCGGCACTGCACCGGAATTCAATCAAACCGAATTCTTACGAAAAGGATTTATAGTGGATGCACTTCATTTCGGCACCGAGTTAATTCTAAAGAAATTCGCACCCGATCCATCTTGAATTTAACAATCCTTGACGCTTCGACACGCGCTGGCTTTTCCTATAATCCAGAGCGAAACACGCTGCGTCAATTACATCGCGTTACGCCCCATCACGGTGACAAAATTAACGCCCTTTCTGACGCAAATCGTGACGAAAAGGTGTCGGAAAGTTAACGCTCGGGAGGTGTTGCGCAATCGCGCCAAGCCGCGCCAATACAAGGCGGGCGGCTTACGAAATGACGTCGGCACGGCAATCGCGAAACGCGCCGCGCCGGTGCTGCCGAATCGGAAACGCCATTCGGCGCATTTTCTTGAAGCAGTGCCGCCGCACCTATTGTTTTATTCGTAGGCGCGACAACGCCGGTTTTGAATGCCGTGCGGCGCGAATTCAGCGCGCGATACCCGCGCCGGCGTCGAGTTCGAACAGACTGCGCAGGTGGCGGGCCACGCCGGCTTCGGCATTGCTGCCGATGCGCGGCACGTCGGGCAGCCGCAGCATCAGATCCGGATTGGCGTTGTGCATCATGAACGGAAAACCGGCCGTTTCGAGCAGATCGATATCGTTCATGTTGTCGCCGAACGCCACGCAATGCGCGCGATCGAGGCCGAGCCGCTCCAGCACGACGCGCAGCGCGCGGCCCTTGGACACGCCGGCCGCCATCACTTCGAGGCAATCGGGCAGGGAATACGTGACGTACAGCGCCTCGCCGAAACGGTTCTTCAGATTGGCCGCCACCGCCGCCAGATCTTCCGGCTCGCCGATATACAGCACCTTGGCGACATCCGTGCCGTCGTGCGCGAGCAGATCGGCGACGCGATAGACGAAGCCCGAATCCTGATGGAAATCGAGCAGATCCGGCGCGTCGCGGTCGATCAGCCAGGTTTTGTCGGTGAACAGATTCACGATCACGCGGCCATGCTGGCCAACCACCCCGGGACGCACCAGCTCGCGCACCATGTCCGGCGCGACGTCGCGCGCATGCAGCGGCGTGTCGTCGGGCGCATGCACGCGGGCGCCGTTCGAGGTGATCAGGTACGGCCGGATACCGAGCACGTCGCGAATGCCGGCCACGTCGGCATGGTGACGCCCCGTCGCGATGATGAACGGCACGCCGTCGGCCGCCAGCCGCTGCACCGTTTCGACCGTGTAGGGATCGAGCTGGTGGTCACGGTTGAGCAGCGTGCCGTCGAGATCGGTGCAGATGACTTTGTACATGGCGGGGGCGGGCAGAGCGCGGAAAGCTGGCATTTTACGCCGCGCGGTCGCGCTCACGCCGCTCGCGGTGGCCGCGTTGGCGCTGGCCGCCTGCACGACCGTCGGTCCGAACTATCGGGTGCCCAAACAGGCGCTCGTCAACGCGCCGCTGGCCGATGCCCCGC
>NZ_JAAGPF010000457.1 GCF_017104645.1 Burkholderia sp. Ac-20379 | reverse complement strand
TCGGCGTGGATGCGATCGCGAACGGCGAGCTGGTGGGGCGGGACCTGTCGGAGCGCGCCGTGCTCGCGCTGCTCGAGCGCTGGCCCGACGCGGCGATCGTGGTGGGCGTGATCGGCCGTCAGGGCTGCCTGTTCGGCCGCGGCAACCCGCCGCTCAGCGCGCGCGTGCTGGCGCGCATGCCGCGCGAGCGGATCGACGTGATCGCCGGGGTCGGCAAGCTGATCGGCCTCGAACGCGGGCGGCTGTTCGTCGATACCGGCGACCCGTCGCTCGACCGCCGGCTCGAAGGCGTCTGGCAGGTGCGTACCGGCGCACGCGACCGCATGGCGATCCGCGTCGGCGGGTGAGGCGCGGGGCGCGCGGCGCAATCAACGGACTGACAACCAACGGAGGTTATCCATGCAGGACCAACCCGTGGCGATCGTCGGCGGCGGCAGCATCGGCGTCGGCTTCGCGATCGTGTTCGCGCGTGCCGGAGCACGCGTCGCCGTCTACGACGCCTCGCCCGAGCGGCGCGCCGCGATTCCGGGCGAGATCGCCGCGCGGCTCGGCGATCTGCACGATCACGGGCTGCTCGACGAACCGGCCGCGGCGATCGCGGCCCGCGTCGCGGTGCACGCCGAGCTGGCCCGCACGCTCGACGGCGCGCGGCTCGTGCAGGAGTGCGCGCCGGAGCGGCTCGATCTCAAGATCGCGTTGTTCGCCGAGCTGGATGCGCTGGCGCATCCCGACGCGATCCTCGCCAGCGCGTCGTCGGCGCTGGTGGTGTCGAGCTTCGCCGAGGCCTTGCCGGGGCGGGCGCGCTGCCTGATCGCGCATCCCGGCAATCCGCCGTATCTGATCCCGGTCATCGAGATCGTGCCGGCCGCCTTCACCGATCCGGCGGTCGTCGAACGCGCACTGGCGCGCTATGCGGCGGCCGGCATGAGCGCGATCCGGGTGGCGCGCGAGATCGAGGGCTTCGTGTTCAACCGGTTGCAGGGCGCGGTGCTGCGCGAGGCCTGGTGCCTGGTGCGCGACGGCGTGACCTCGGTCGAGGCGATCGACCGCGTGATGCGCGACGGGCTCGGCCTGCGCTGGGCGGTGATCGGCCCGTTCGAGACCAGCGACCTGAACACGCGCGGCGGCATCGCGGCGCACGCCGAGCGCATGGGCCCGGCCTATGCGCGAATGGGCGCGAGCCGCGGCCAGCACGATCCGTGGACGCCGGAGCTGGTGGCCGAGGTCGAGGCGCAGCGCCGCGCGAGCCTGCCGATCGAGCGCTGGGAGGCGGCGGTGCGCGCGCGCGATCTCGGGCTGATGCGGCTGATGCGCCTGCGCCGGGAGGGGTGAGCGGCCGGGTGGGGTGGGTTAATCATCTGATGAATACCGGTGAGGAACGCGGTGTTTTCCCCCACCGTTCCACCATCAAGAAAATCGGAAAGTTGCCGATATGGAGAAGGCCTATCCGATTTGATGCTGCCTGTGACCGAAGACCCTTCGACTGTAAGCCGTTTGCATGCCCTGCTCGATACCGTTCGCCATAACGAGCGGGTGCTGCAACGCTTCCAGCAAATCGAACTGCGTCTCGTCAGTGCTCCGGATTTCACCGCTTTCCACGACACGCTGGTGCGCGAGCTGGGTCAGGCGTTCGAGCTGCCGTTCGTCACGCTCTGGCTCAACGACGACATCTCGCTGATTCACGAGATGCTCGAATCGGTGTCGCGGGCCAACCTGGCCGGGCGCGTGCTGCACCGCGGCCGCCTGCTCGAACTCGGCAACGCGATTCCGGGCGAGCCCGGCCAGCCGTGGCTCGGCGCCGGCGCGGCGCTCGGCGCGGCGGCGCGCACGGCGTTCTACGACGATGCCGAGGTGCCGGCCAGCGTCGCGGTGCTGCCGCTGCACCAGGAGCACGGCGTCAACGGCTACCTGTGCCTCGGCAGCCGCGACCCGGCGCGCTTCACGGCGGGCAAGGCGACCGACCTGATCGAGCGGTTCGCGTCGTACGTGAGCGCGGGCGTGGTCAACGTCGCGCACCGCGAGCAGGTGGCGCGCTACGGCATGACCGACACGCTGACCAACCTGCCGAACCGCCGCTATTTCGACAGCCGCATGCACGACGAGATCCAGCATTCGGCCGAATCGCGCTCGCCGATGGCGTGCCTGTTCATCGACGTCGATCACTTCAAGCAGATCAACGACACCTACGGCCATGCCGTCGGCGACCGCGTGCTGGCCGCGATCGGCGCGTGCATCCGGCGCACGGTGCGCTACAGCGATACGGTGGCCCGTTACGGCGGCGAGGAATTCGTGGTGCTGGTGCGCGGCGACGCGATGCTGGCCGCCACGGTGGCCGAACGCGTGCGCGCGGCGGTGGCGGTGCTGCCGGTGACGGAAACCTTGGGCGCTGCCGCGCTGCCGGATCGGACGCTGACGCTGTCGGTCTCGATCGGCGTGGCGGTGGGGGAGCTCGATGCGGCGGAAGGTGCGGAGAGCGATCCCGCCGACGCGGCCGACGCGGCGCGCCGGCTGCTGGCGCATGCCGATCAGGCGCTCTATGCCGCCAAGCGCGGCGGCCGCAATCGCGTGAAGCTGCACCGGCCGGCCGGCGCCTGAGCGCGGGCGCGGTGGCGCATGCCGCAGCGAGCGGGCCGCGCAAGGCGGCCCGTGCCGATCAAAAAATCACATACACCTTGCGCATGGTCTCCTCGACCACCCACAAGCCTTCCGTGTTGGCCTCGAAGAACATCGTGTCGCCGCCCTGGAAGCGGACCGTCTCCTCGCCGTCCGGCGTGAAGCTGCCCGAGCCGGACAGGATGTGCATCACTTCGGCCTGCTTGACCGAGCGTCGATAGGTGCCGGCCGTGCATTCGAAGAGGCCGGTGTCGATCTGCTCGAGGCCCGGGATCGCCACCTGGCGTCCGCTGACCCGGATCGGTTCGGTGCCGGGCAGCCCGGCGGTGCCCCAATCCTCGAACCCGGTGGCCTGCACGGCCTGCTTGATCTGCTGAACTTTCACGAAAGATGGTCCTGTTGGCGTTGGGAATGGTCGAAGCGCTGTTCGATGCGGCCGAGCCGCACCACGGTCACGCCGGGCCGGAGCTGGCGCAGCGACGGCATCACGAGCATGCAGTCGTCGTAAGGCGTGCGAACCGGTTCGCCGTTCGACCAGCCGATCGTTTCGCCGGCCGTGCCGAACGTTTCGAGCCCGGTGTACGGGCCGGCGAAACGGAAATCCATGCTGCTCGCCACCACCGGCTCGGTCACGCGCACCACCGTCATCTGCGCGGGCAGCGGCAGCAGCCAGCCGGCGGGCAGGTCGGCGGCGTCGATCGTGCCGGCGTTCAGCAGGAAGCGCGCGGTGCTGTCTTGCGCCACGTCCACGGCGCGCGCTTCCCAGTGCTGGCCGCATTCGATCAGCAGGGCGTTCTTCGGGCTGGCCGGATCGCCGAAGCCGGCGTAGTCGCGCATGCGGCGGCCTTCGGGGTGGCCCTCGTCGCAGATCACGGTGGCCGGCGCGCCCACCTGCGCCGACAGCGCGACGCCCTTGTCGAGCGGCCCCGCCACGATCAGCGGCGCGCTCTTCTCGTGCATCGAATGCAGGTCGAGCAGCAGATCGACGGTGTCGATCACGGGCCGCATCGCGCGGGCGCGGTCGAGTTCGGCCGAGCGGCGGGCGGTGTCGTCGAGCGTGGCGGCGGTCCACACGCGGTTGAAATCCTGATCGACGAAGCGCGCGCGGTCGGGCTGCGCGGGATCGAAGCGCGCGTAGGCCGCGACGTTCGCGAACGCCAGCGTCAGGCGGCCGCGGCGCGGGCGCAGCCCGGCGCGCAGCAGCGCGTCGACGACGATCGCGCCGCACACCTCGTTGCCGTGCGTCAGCGCGTTGACCATCACGTGCGGGCCGGCCACGCCGGAATCGAAGCTGTGGACGTAGGCGATGCCGGTATTGCCCTCGGCGTGGGCGGCGATGTCGGGGAAGGCGACTTCGATCGGATAGGCGTCGGTGCTCATGCGGCGGGGTTCCGTGGTGAGGCGGGTGAATGCGTCATGGTGTGGATTCCTGAGGATCGGCCGGCGGCCGGCCTAATAGCCGCGGCCGCGGTCGATCAGGCCGATCATCGGCTCGCCCGCGCGATGGCGGCGCAGGTTCTCGAGCAGGGCGTCCACGGCGGTGTCGGGGCGCGTGGCGCTGGCGATGTGCGGCGTGATCCGCACGCGCGGCGCGGCCCACAGGGGATGGTCGGGCGGCAGCGGCTCCGGGTCGGTCACGTCGAGCACGGCGTTGCGCAACTGGCCGCTGGCCAGCGCGGCAAGCAGCGCCGCGCTGTCGAGCTGCGGGCCGCGCCCCACGTGCACGAGCGAGGCGCCGCGCGGCAGCGCGCCGAACACGCGCTGCGACAGCAGCCCGCGCGTGTCGGGCGTGAGCGGCAGCAGGCAGACGAGAATCTCGGTGCGGGCCAGA
>NZ_JAAGPF010000456.1 GCF_017104645.1 Burkholderia sp. Ac-20379 | reverse complement strand
CACGCCGGCCACCCGGCGCCTGCTGCGCTCGCGCTCGATCTACGTGGTGGACGAACGCACCGGCACCGTGCTGCTGGAGCGCAACGCCAGGCAGATCCGGCCGATTGCATCGGTCTCCAAACTGATGCCGGCGCGCGCGTGCCTGCACGACCGTCCTGCGGTGGCTCGCGAGATGTTCGCGACCGCCGCCGCCCGCGATGCGTCGGTGTGCGAGGCATCGCCGGGGCCGCCGGGCGGCCGGCGGCGCTGCACGAGCCGGTAGCCGCGCCCGGGCACGGTCATGATGCAGTTGCGATCGTCGCCGAGCGCGCGCCGCAGCGCCGACAGATGCACCTGCAAGGTGTTTTCCTCGACGTAGGTGTCGGGCCAGATGCGGTCCAGCAGCGCATGCTTGGTGACCAGCTTGCCGTCCGCTTCCACCAGCATTTCGAGGATGCCGAACGCGCGCGGGCCGAGGCGCACCGGCACGCCGTGCTCGAACAGTTCGCGGCGCGCGAGATCGACCTGGAAGCGGCCAAGCGGGAAGGGGGACGGCGGGGTTTCCGGCGGAGCAGACATGCGTCGGAGCAGGCAGAGTGAGGCGGTGAGACGGAGGGCGAAGCCGACGGGGGCGGCGGAGGCGACAAATCAAGCGGATCGAGCCGGCGCACGGGCACCCGTGCGCACGGCTGGATTCTATCCGATGCGCGGCGGCGCAAAATAATCCCCGCCGGGCCGTAGGGCCTGGATTCGCATGAGGAATAGCGCTCAGGCGAGCGCGTTCGCCGTGCGCGGCGTGAAGCTCACGCGCGCGTTCTTCGGGCGCAGCGAGAACCAGCCCTGCGCTTCGACCGGCCCGAGCAGCGTCATGTCCCAGTGTTCGATCCAGTAGGCCAGCGACACGGCCAGATCCATCATCGCCATGCCGGTGCCCGGGCAGGCACGGTCGCCAAGGCCGAACGGGAAATACGCGCCCTGCGGCCAGGTGGACGCCGCCAGGAAGCGCTCGGGGCGGAACGCGTCGGGATCGGGAAACCAGCGCGCGTCGCGCTGCGTGATCCAGCTCGACATCATGACGATGTCGCCGCGCGCGAACGTGGTGCCCATCACCGTCAGCGCGCGCGACAACTGGCGCGGCACGAGCGCGTAGGCGGGCGGGTAGAGCCGCAGCGTTTCCTGGATCACCGCGCGCAGCAGCGGGAAGCGGCGCAGATCCTGCTGCTGCGTCACGCCGGCCCAATCGGTGCCGTCGAGTTCGCGGCGCAGCGCCGCCAGCACGTCGGGATGGCGGGCCAGCATCAGCTGCACCCACGAGAGCGTCGCGCCGGTGGCCTGATGCGAGGCCATCAGCAGCGTGGCGAGATCGTCGCGATGCACGGCCAGCGGGCTCGTCGAGCGCGCGGCCACCTGTTCGATCTGGGTGCGCATCACGCGCAGCGCCCAGCGCTTGCGCGGGCACATCTTGCTCGGGAACCAGTGGCCGAGCGGCAGGCCCGTGCTGGTTTCGAGCAGCGCGACGCGCGACAGGATCCGCACCGCCTTGGCGATCGTGTGCGAACTGGGGCCGAGGTCGAGTTCGAACAGCCCGTAGCCCGACAGCGTGACGCTGTAGGCGGCCATCTCCAGATCGAGATCGATGGCCTGGCCCGGCACGAGGTGCGCGGCGCGCTCGCGCGCGATGCGCTGGATCTCGGTGGCGGCGGGCGCCTTGATGTGCGGACGCACGGCCTGGCGCTGGCTGCGCGCCGCTTCGCCCTCCTGCATCATGAAACTGCGGCCGTTCCACTGCCGCATGATGCAGAGGCTCGGCTCCCAGCGCCGCAGTTCGGCGCGGTGCTTGACCATCAGTTCGTGCACGGCTTCGGGATGGAACACGCACCAGAGCCGCTTCGGCCCCATGCGCAGCGCAGCCAGATCGGGCGCGGCGCGATGCTGGCGCGCCAGCCAGTCGAGCGGGTCGCGCTGAATCTCCAGCCAGTGATTGAGCCCGGCGCTCGGCGGCTGCCAGTTCTTGCGGCGCCAGTTCAGGCGCTTGCGGATCGGGCAGGCGGGTGCTTCCGGTAGGTCGTCGCTTACGAAGGAGGTCATCGCGGAAAAGTGCGCACACGGCGCAACGTTGGCGGACGACCATTCTATCCGTGCAAGGCCTCGGGGGCATGACAGCGCGATGGGCTCGCCTGTCGGCCGTCACGCCACCGAGGCGCGGCGTTCGCCGTTCAGTGCGCCGCGCTCGCCGCGGCGACCCACTGGTCGAACTGCGCCTTGTTGCCGTCGAGCCAGTCGGCCGCGAGCTTGCGGATCAGCGTCTGCGAGCCGCCGTTGCGGCTGATCGCGTATTCCCAGCCCGACCAGGTGGACGACGGGAACTTGATCTGCTCGACCAGCACGCGCACGGCCGGGTTCGCGGCGATGAACGCGCGGTTCGCCACCGAGGTCCAGTTCCACGACGCCATCGCCATCCGGCACGGATCGGCGTTGCCGGCGCAGCCCTGCACGCCGCTGACGAGCGGCGAGCCGGTGTTGGAGACGTTCGGCGGCAGCGCGGCCTCGGGCGTCGGCAGCCACACCACGTCCTTGCCCGGCACCAGCGCGTTGACCGTCCACGACGGGCTCCAGGCGTAGAAGAACGCCGGCTTGCCCTGGCGCACGCGCGCCACCGTGTCCACCATCAGCGCTTCATATTTGCCGCGCACCGCCCGCACCGTGCCTTGCAGCCCGAAGCGGTTCAACTGGTAATCGACCACGTCGCCGCAGCTCCAGCCCGGGTCGCAACTGATCAGTTGCGCCTTGCCATCGCTGCCGAACAGCGCGGCGAGCTTCGGATCCTTCAGTTGCGCGAGGTTGGTGATCTTGTAGGCGTCGGCCGTCTTCTTGTCGATCAGATAGCCGTTGATGCCGCCCCCGACGATCATGCCGGTGCCCACCACCTGCGCGTCCTTCTCGACCGCCCGGAACGCCAGCTCGCGCTGCGGGAAGTTGACGTCGGTGGCTAGATCCTCGTCGCCCTGCGCCGCCGCCTGGAAGAACAGCGTCGTGTTCATGGTGGTCAGCTTCACGTCGTAGCCGAGCCGTTTGATGCCCTGCATGACGATCTGGGTGGCGACGTAGTTCCCCCCGAAACTGTCGCCCTGCGCGTAATGCACCGTCTTGCCCTTGCCGGGCAGGGTTTGCGCACCGGCGGGCGCGCCCGCCATCATCATCGCCGCGAGCGCTGCCGCGCCGCATGCTGCCGCCAACGTCTTCATCAAGCCACTCCTGCATGGGTAGGTCGTCTGGCCCGGTCACGAATGCCGGGCCGGTTTCACTTCGGAATGCCCCGGCCGCCGCCGCGGCGGGCACGAGGCCCGGCACGGCGTGCGGCGCGGCGCGCTTACAGCGCCTGCCGGCTGTCGCTGTCCTGCGGCAGCGGGCGGGCCGGATGCGTGGAATTCGGCGCCTGGGCCGCACCGCCGAGGCCGTGCTTGCCGGCGCGCTCGCCGCGCACGAAGCGGCCCAGCACGGTGCGCCAGCCGCCGCCGCTCGAGGGCCGGGCGCGGGCCAGCTTCTGCGTGACGCGGTCGAGCATCATCGCGAGCAGCACGATGGCGATGCCGCCGATCGCCGCCTGCCCGACGTCGAGCCGCCCGAGCCCTTGCAGCACCACCAGCCCGAGGCCTTCCGCGCCGATCATCGAGATCACGACCGACATCACCATCGCCGTCAGCACCGTCTGGTTCAGCCCGCCGAGGATGGTCGGCACCGCGAGCGGCAGCTGCACTTCCCAGAGCAGTTGCCGGCGGTCTGCGCCGAACGCGAGGCCGGCTTCCACCAGCTCGTGATCGACCATCCGGATGCCGAGATGCGTGAAGCGGATCAGCGGCGGCATCGCGGCCACCACCACGGCCACCTCGCCCGGCACCGTGCCGACGCCGAACAGCATCACCACCGGCACCAGATAGACGAAGGTGGGGGTGGTCTGCATCACGTCGAGCAGCGGCTGCACGATGCGCCAGACGCGTTCGCTGCGGGCGCAGGCGATCCCGACCGGAATCCCGATCGCGGCGCAGAACACGATCGCGGTGACGATCAGCGCGAGCGTGGTCATCGCGTCGGCCCACACGCCGAGCGCGGCGATCGCCACCAGCCCGAGCAGTGTGAACGCGCCGATCGCGCGGCCGGCCGCGCGCCACGCCACCAGCGCGGCGAGCAGCACGAACAGCGGGAACGGCAGCGCGTGCAGCGCATCGACGTTCGCCTCCAGCAGCTTCTGGATCGGCCACTTGATGACGGAAAACAGCGGACGCAGATGCAGCGCGATCCATTGCACGAAGGTCTGGATCCAATCCGCGACGGGAAATACCGCCAGGTCGTCGGCTTTAAGCATGGTGGACTCCGTTGGCGCTCTGCGCGCCGATGCGGGCGAGCACGCGGGCCGCCTCCAGTTGGCCGACCAGGCGGCCGGCTTCGTCGGTCACGCCGATCGTGCCGGTCTCGCCGAAATGCGGCGCGGCGG
>NZ_JAAGPF010000455.1 GCF_017104645.1 Burkholderia sp. Ac-20379 | reverse complement strand
TTTCGATGTGTGATTAGTGATACTGTGTCAAGCTACATAGGAGCGATAGTACTCATATCAAGCTGACGATGAGATCGTATGTGTACAAGGACAGGCAGAATATGCAGCTCACAGTACCTCTCTTAAGAAAGCACCCGCACACCATAATGTATTTGATTATCATATTAGTAACCATTCAATATTTTTTCTTGTGTACACAATCATCACTGTTTCTCTTCTTTTTTTTTTTTTTTA
>NZ_JAAGPF010000454.1 GCF_017104645.1 Burkholderia sp. Ac-20379 | reverse complement strand
GAGCCCGGCACGGCCGGCGTCGCGGCGCTGGCCTACAGCGAATACGCGCCGGCATTCGCGCGGCACGGTCACACGGTCGAGCGCTTCGCGATCGGCAGCACGCATCTGCCCGATTCGCTGCGTTACGTGATCGTCGGCAATCCGAACAACCCGACGGCCGAGCGCATCGACCGCGCGCGGCTGCTCGACTGGCATGCGCAACTGGCCGCGCGCGGCGGCGCGCTGATCGTCGACGAAGCGTTCGCCGATACGGCCGATACCGCCGACGAACCCGCCACGCTCGCCGCCGACACGCATCGCGCAGGCTTGTTCGTGCTGCGCTCGATCGGCAAGTTCTTCGGGCTGGCCGGCGTGCGCGCCGGCTTCGTGCTGGCCGAACCGGCGCGGCTCGCGCAACTGCGCGGCGCGCTCGGCGCGTGGACCGTCAGCGGCCCGGCGCAACACGCGGTGACCGCCGCGCTGGCCGACACCGCTTGGCAGCACGCCACGCGTACGCGGCTGGCCGCCGACGGCGCGCGGCTCGGCGCGCTGCTTGCCAAGCATGGCTTCGCGGTGCAGGCCACGCCGCTGTTCTGCTGGACCGACGATGCGCGCGCGCTCGCGTTGCACGAGGCGCTCGCCGCGCAAGGCATCTGGACGCGCTTCTTCGCGCACGCGCCGAGCATCCGGATCGGCCTGCCCGGCACGCCGGCCGAATGGCAGCGGCTCGAAGCGGCGCTCGCCCGCTATGCGGCGCATGCCGTTGCGTCGGGATCCTGAGCGATGGCCCGCCGTCACGCTGCTGCGTTGGCCGTCGCGCTGTGGGCGGCCTCGGTTTCCATATCGGCTTCGGCCAGCGTCTCCGTCACCGACGACGCCGGCCGCACCATCACGCTCGCCGCGCCCGCCCGGCGCGTGATCAGCGTCGCGCCGCACGCCACCGAGCTGCTCTATGCGGCCGGCGGCGGCCCGGCGATGGTCGGCGCGGTGTCGTACAGCGACTATCCGGAGGCAGCCCGCGCGCTGCCGCGCGTCGGCGACAACCGCGCGCTCGATCTCGAACGGATCGTCGCGCTGAAGCCGGATCTGATCGTGGTCTGGCGTCACGGCAACGCCGACCGGCAGACGGCGCAGCTCGAAGCGCTCGGCATCCCCGTCTACCTCAGCGAGCCGACACGGCTCGACGACGTGGCCGTGTCGCTCGACAAGCTCGGCCAGTTGCTCGGCACGCGCGACACGGCGGATGCGGCGGCCGCCGCGTACCGGCAGCGCATCGCCGCGCTGCGCGCCCGCTACGCATCGAAGCCGCCCGTCGACGTGTTCCTGCAGATCTGGGATCGCCCGCTGACCACGTTGAACGGCACGCAGATCGTCAGCGACGTGTTGCGCCTGTGCGGCGGGCGCAACGTATTCGCGGCGCTGAAGCCGGTCGCGCCGACCGTCGACGACGAGGCCGTGCTGGCCGCCAACCCCGAAGCGATCGTGACGACCGCGCAAGGCGCGACCGCCAACGACGCCGCGCTGCCGAGCCTCGCGCGCTGGCAGCGCTGGCCGCAACTGACGGCGATGGCGCGCGGCAACCTGTTCGAGATCGACGGAGACTGGCTGACGCGGCCGACGCCGCGGCTCGCGCTCGGCGCGGCGCAGGTGTGCCGCGATCTGGATCTGGCGCGCTCGCGGCGGCGTTAAAACGACGCGTCGGTTTCGTCCCAGCCGCGCAGTTGCCAGCCTCGCACGGCATCGTGCGCGAACCACAGACATCCGCCATAGGCGATGCGGCGCGCGAGCAAACGCTCGAGCGGCACGCCGAGCCACTGCGCGGCGAGCGCCCGCATCACGCCCGCATGCGTGACGCACACCACGCTGCCCTGCGCCGCGCTCTCGCGCCATGCCGCGCCGAGCGGCGCGACGCGCGCCATCAGTTGCGCCGCGCTCTCGCCGCCGTGTTCGCGCGCGCCCATCAAATCGGCTTGCCAGCGATCGAGCGCGTCGCGGCCGATTTCATCCCAACTCCGCATTTCCCAGGCGCCGAAATCGATCTCGCGCAAGCGGGCATCGACGCGCACGTCGCATCGCATCGCCGCGCCGATGTCCCGTGCCACCGACGCGCACCGCACGAGCGGGCTGCTGTCGATCGCACTCGGCCGCGCCAGCCCCAGCGCATCGACACGCGCGACGATCGCCCGCGCTTCGCGCGCGGCGTCGCCGGCCAGCGGCACGTCCGACGCGCCGTAGCAGACGCCCGCCTCGACGGCCGGGGCCGGATGGCGAATCAGGACGACATCCATCCGAGCACCGTCAGATAGATCGCGAGTTCGGCCAGTTGCTGCGCGAAGCCGAGGCAATCGCCGGTATAGCCGCCGAGCCGCTTGCGCAGGTAACGGGCGACGGCCGCGCGCAGCACGAGCAGCACGCCAAGCACGAGCAGCCCGAGCCGCCAGTC
Organism: Burkholderia sp. Ac-20379; assembly: GCF_017104645.1. Taxonomy (GTDB): domain Bacteria; phylum Pseudomonadota; class Gammaproteobacteria; order Burkholderiales; family Burkholderiaceae; genus Burkholderia. The sequence continues at coordinate 1,890 of NZ_JAAGPF010000454.1, read as the reverse complement.
GGGCCAGAACACCCACGGCAGCCCGCATGCCGCCGCGAACCCGAACGCGCGCATCGACATGCGCCGCGCGACCGGCTTGGCCTTGCCCTCGTCACGCACGTAATCGAGCGACACGAGCAGGCTGACCGCCGCGACGCGGCTTGCCGCATGCGCGGCCAGCAAGGTCCAGGCCGCGCGCCACGGCGGCAGCGCCGCGAGCGCCTGCCACTTCAGCGCGAGCGACACGATCAGCGCCACCGCGCCGAACGTGCCGATCCGCGAGTCGTGCATGATCCGCAGCACGTCCTCGCGCGTGTAGCCGCCGCCGAAACCGTCGCAACTGTCGGCCAGGCCGTCCTCGTGGAACGCGCCGGTGGCGATCAGCGTGGCCGCCATCGACAGCAGCACCGCCACGCCCGGCGGCCATACATGTGCCGCCAGCCAATAGACGACTGCAGCCAGCGCGCCGACGCACACGCCGATCAGCGGAAAATAGCGCGCCGCATGATCGAGGTCGCCCGCCGCATAGCCGACCCGCTTCGGGATCGGCACGCGCGTGAAATAGCCGAGCGCGACGAAGAAGTAGCGAAGTTCGGCGAAGCCGCGCATCGTGCGCCCCGCCTCAGGCGTCGTCGCGATTGTCGACGCCGGCCGCGTCGAAGCTCGCCATCTCGTTGACGAACGCCGTGGCCGCGCGCAGCAGCGGCAGGGCCAATGCCGCGCCGGTGCCTTCGCCGAGCCGCAGATCGAGCGCGAGCAGCGGCGCCGCGCTGAAGTGCGCGAGCATGCGGCGATGGCCGTTCTCGTCCGACACGTGCGAGAACACGCAGTAATCGCGCACGGCCGGTTCGAGCGCCGCCGCCACCAGCAGCGCCGAACTGGCGATGAAGCCGTCCACCACGATCGCCATGCGCGCCTGCGCGGCGGCCAGGAACGCGCCCGTCATCATCGCGATCTCGAAGCCGCCGAACGCGGCCAGCACGTCGAGCGGCGCGGTCGCGCCGGGATCGCGCGCGAGCGCCCGCTCCAGCACCGCGCGCTTGTGGGCCAGCCCGCGATCGTCAAGACCGGTGCCGCGCCCCACGCATTCCGCGAGCGGCACGCCGACCAGGCGGCTCATCAGGCAGGCGGCCGCCGAGGTGTTGGCGATGCCCATCTCGCCGAACGCGATAACGTTGGTGCCGAGCGCCGCGTGGTGCGCGACGCGCGCCGCGCCGGCCGCCAGCGCGGCATGCAGTTGCGCCGTGCTCATCGCCGGCTCTTGCGCGAAATTGCGCGTGCCCGGCGCGACCGGCACCGACACCAGCGCGGGCGACGCCGGCAGCGGCGTGGCCACGCCGGCGTCGACGATCTCCAACTCGCAGCCGCCCACCTTCGAAAACGCATTGATGGCCGCGCCGCCGGCCAGGAAATTCGCCACCATCTGCGCGGTGACGGCCTGCGGATACGGGCTCACGCCCTCGGCCGCGATGCCGTGGTCGGCCGCGAACACGATCACCACCGGGCGCGCGACGCGCGGCGTCGTGCTCTGCTGGATCAGGCCCAGTTGCAGCGCCAGCGCCTCGAGCTTGCCGAGGCTGCCGGGCGGCTTGGTCTTGGTGTCGATCAGATGCTGGAGCGTCGCGCGCAGCGCCGGGTCGGGCGCGGCGATCGAGGGGACGGCGTAGGAAGTCGATTGAGCGTTCATGCGGACATCGTCGGGTCGGTTGGCATCCGGCGCGCGAGGCGCGCCGGGCGGCGTTGCAAATCGCGCGCGGCCGTGCGGGCCGCGCGCGTGGTGTCAGGGCGGTTCATCGGGCTGGCTCGGCCGGCCACGCCGGCACCAGCGCTTCGTGGCCGTCGCACTCGATCAGCACGAGCGGATAGCCGAACGCGGCGCTGGCCGCCTCGGCCGACAGCACCGCGCGCGCG
>NZ_JAAGPF010000453.1 GCF_017104645.1 Burkholderia sp. Ac-20379 | reverse complement strand
AGCTTGGCGGCCAGCGCCAGCGCCTTTTCGAGCACCGCCTCCGACACGCGCGCGAGCGCCGGGCCGATCAGCCGCTCGCGCGGCCCCCAGACACGGTTCTCGCGCACCAGCACCGCGAGCGGCTTGCCGGCTTCGACGCCGCGCTTGATCCGCAGCAGCGTGCGCAATTCCTCGACCACGGCCCACAGCACCAGCACGAGCGCTTCGCCCTCGCCCTTCAGGCCGTCGATCATGCGCGCGAGCCGCCCGGCATCGCCGGCCAGCATCGCTTCGTTGAGCTTGAACACGTCGTAGCGCGCGACGTTGAGCACGGCGTCCTGCACCTGCTCGAAATTCAGCGTGCCCGACGGATACAACAGCCCGAGCTTCTGGATTTCCTGGTGCGCGGCCAGCAGGTTGCCCTCGACCCGCTCGGCGATGAATTGCAGCGCGCGCCGCCCGTCCTCGCCGGCCGCGACGCGCTGGCCCTGCGCCGACAGCCGCTGGCCGATCCAGTTCGGCAACTGCGCGCGATCGACGGGATCGATCTTCAGCGCGACGCCGCCGTTGCCGAGCGCGGTGAACCACGCCGACTTCTGGGTGGCCGCATCGAGCCGCGGCAGCGTGACGAGCACCAGCACGTCGGGATTGCCCGCCGCGGCCAGGGTTTTCAGCGCGTCGGCGCCTTCCTTGCCGGGCTTGCCGGACGGAATGCGCAGCTCGATCAGTTGACGATCGCCGAACAGCGACATCGCCTGGGTCGCGCCAAGCAGCGAGCTCCAGTCGAAACTGCGCTCGACGGTGAACACCGAACGATCGGTAAAGCCGGCCGCACGCCCGGCGGCACGGATCCGGTCGCAGGCCTCCAGCGCCAGCAGCGGCTCGTCGCCGTACACGGTGTAGAGGCCGGCCAGCCCCTTCGCGAGGTGCGGCTCCAGCGCGTCAAGTCGCAATTGCATCGGTTCGAACGCTCGGCAGTCGGAAGAAAACGACGATCGGAAGGCGCCGCGCGATCAAAGCGGCGGCGGCGGCAGCGGCGCGCGCGGCGCGACGCCCGGCACCACTTCGTTCGGCTTCGGCGTCAGCGTGTGCACGATCGACAGCCGGCGCGTCAGCTGATCGACGGCGTCGTTCTGCATGTCGGCGTACAGCACGTCGGACTCCTGCGCCTTCGCCTGCACGAATTGCGCGTTGTAGGTCATCGCGCGGTTCAGCGCGATCACGCTGGGCGCGATCAGCAACGCGCCGTCCTTCGTCGTCAGCGTGTAGTTCAGCGAGTAGTTGAGCTGGTATTCCTCGACCGTGCCGAACTGGTCGAGCGTCAGCGTGCTCGTGCCGCGCGTTTCGGACACGCGCAGCACCGCATCGGCGGCGTCCGGGTTCGTCACGATCTTGGTATCGCTGCCGCCCTCGACCATGCGCCGCAGGCGCGCGGCCACGGCCGGCGGCGCACCCGCGATCATCAGGCTCTTGAACGCGTAATCCTGCGTGCCGCGCAACTGGAAACCGCACGCGGACAGCAGCGCCGCGCTGCCCACGGCCATCAAAAACGATCTGCGGATCACCTTCGCTCCTTGCTGGTTCGTACTGCGCGTCAGACCACGACGTTGACGAGTCGGCCCGGCACGACGATGACCTTCTTCGCCGGCTTGCCTTCGCTGAACTTCGCGAACGCCTCGTCGGCGAGCGCGGCGGCTTCGATCGCGTCGCGGCCCGCATCCTTGGCCACCTTCACGGCGCCGCGCACCTTGCCGTTGATCTGCAGCACGAGTTCGATCTCGGCCTGTTCGAGCGCGGCCTCGTCGACCTTCGGCCAGGGCGCGTCGAGCAGCGTGCCGAATTCGTCGGCGTAGCCCAGTTCCTGCCACAGCGCGAACGTCAGATGCGGCACGACCGGGTACAGCACACGCAGCAGGATGCCGTAGGTTTCGCGCTGCACGGCGGCCGACACGCTCTTGGCGCCTTCGATCGCGTTCAGCATCTTCATCGAGGCCGACACGACCGTGTTGTATTGCAGGCGCTGGTAATCGAAATCGGCCTGCTTGAGCACGCCATGGATTTCGCGGCGCAGCACCTTGGCGGCTTCGTCGAGCGATGCCGCGTCGATTGCTTCGCGTGCGGCGAGCGCCTCGCGGTTCGCCGAACCGAACGCCCAGACGCGGCGCAGGAAGCGGCTCGCGCCTTCCACGCCGGCGCCCGACCATTCGAGCTGCTGCTCGGGCGGTGCGGCGAACATCGTGAACAGGCGGGCCGTGTCGGCACCGTGCTGATCGATCAGCAGTTGCGGATCGACACCGTTGTTCTTCGACTTCGACATCTTCTCGATGCCGCCCATCACCACCGGCTGGCCGTCGGCGTTCAGCACCGCGCCGACCGGGCGGCCCTTGTCGTCGTGCGTGACCGTGACCTCGGCCGGGTTGTACCAGGTCTTCTTGCCGGCCGCATTTTCGCGGTAGAACGTGTCGTTGAGCACCATGCCCTGCGTCAGCAGGTTCTTGGCCGGCTCGCTGAATTTCACGAGGCCCAGGTCGCGCATGACCTTGGTCCAGAAGCGCGAGTACAGCAAGTGCAGGATCGCGTGCTCGATGCCGCCGATGTATTGATCCATCGGCATCCAGTAATCGGTGCGCGCGTCGACCATCGTGTTCGCGTCGGGCGCCGTGTAGCGCGAGAAATACCACGACGAATCGACGAAGGTATCCATCGTGTCGGTTTCGCGCTTCGCCGCCGCGCCGCACTTCGGGCACGTGCAGTTCAGGAACGCTTCCGACTTGGCGAGCGGATTGCCCGAGCCGTCCGGCACGAGATCTTCCGGCAGCACCACCGGCAGGTCGGCTTCCGGCACCGGCACGTCGCCGCACGACGGGCAGTGGATGATCGGAATCGGCGTGCCCCAGTAGCGCTGACGCGAGACGCCCCAGTCGCGCAGGCGCCAGGTGACCTGCTTGTCGCCGAAGCCGCCGGCGTTCAGGTCGGCCGCCACCGCGTCCACGGCCGCCTCGACGCCGAGGCCGTCGTACTTGCCGCTGTTGATCAGCGCGCCGCGGGTTTTATCGCCGTACCACTCCTGCCAGGCTTCGGTCGAATAGGTTTCGCCTTCGACCGCGATCACTTGCTGGATCGGCAGCGCGTACTTGGCGGCGAACGCGAAATCGCGCTCGTCGTGCGCGGGCACGCCCATCACGGCGCCTTCGCCATAGCTCATCAGCACGTAGTTGCCGATCCACACCGGCACCGGCTCGCCCGTCAGCGGATGCTTGACCGAGAAGCCCGTGGCGACGCCCTTCTTTTCCATGGTGGCCATGTCGGCCTCGGCCACGCCGCCCTGCTTGCATTCCTCGATGAAGGCCTGCAGCTCGGGCTTGCCTTCGGCCAGGCGCGTGGCGAGCGGGTGCTCGGCCGCGATGGCGCAGAACGTGACGCCCATCACGGTGTCGGCGCGCGTGGTGAACACGCGCAGCAGCTTCTGCTCGCCGTCGAGTTCGTACGGGAAGCCGAAGTTCACGCCGAAGCTCTTGCCGATCCAGTTCTGCTGCATGATCTTGACGCGCTCGGGCCAGCCGAGGCCTTCGAGATCGTTCAGCAGCTCATCGGCGTATTGCGTGATGCGCAGGTAGTACATCGGGATTTCGCGCTTCTCGACCACCGCGCCCGAACGCCAGCCGCGGCCGTCGATCACCTGCTCGTTGGCGAGCACGGTCTGGTCGACCGGATCCCAGTTGACGGTGCCGGTTTTCTTGTACGCGATGCCCTTCTCGAGCATCTTCAGGAACAGCCACTGGTTCCATTTGTAGTAATCGGGCTTGCAGGTGGCGATTTCGCGCGACCAGTCGATCGCGAGGCCCATCGACTGCATCTGGCCCTTCATGTAATCGATGTTGTCGTAGGTCCACTTCGCGGGCGGCACGCCGTTGGCCATCGCGGCGTTTTCGGCCGGCATGCCGAACGCGTCCCAGCCCATCGGCATCAGCGTGTTGTAGCCGTTCATCCGCAAGTAGCGGTACATCACGTCGTTGATCGTGTAGTTGCGGACGTGACCCATATGCAGCTTGCCGGACGGATAGGGCAGCATCGACACGCAATAGAACTTCGGCTTTTGCGAATCTTCCTTCGTCAGGTAGGCGTCGGTAGCGCGCCAGTCGCGCTGGACGGCGGCTTCGACGTCGGCGGGTACGTATCGTTCTTGCATGGTGTGTTCGGCTTGGCTGTCGGCGCGCGTGGCGCGCGCTGGCTGGAGTGGATTGAAAGTCGCACTCCCCGGGTCGCGGGGAAAGGGTCGATTATACCGA
>NZ_JAAGPF010000452.1 GCF_017104645.1 Burkholderia sp. Ac-20379 | reverse complement strand
CCCGCGCGAGCGATCGGGTGCTTTCGGCCGGGTTGGCCTTGCCGTCGCCGGGCAGCCAGACGGCGCCGGTCAGGTCGTCGGTGCGCATCGCGGGCCACAGCTCGCCGGCCGCGCGCGCATCGATCAGCTCGCACGCCACGCCGTAGGCGCGCGCCTGCGCGGCCGTGCGCTTCAGTTGCACGAGCCGCTCGGCGGTGCGCGCCACCGACAGTGAGCCGCAGCGCTTCCAGCCGGTAGCCAGCCCGGTTTCGGCTTCGAGCGTGGCGTACAGCTCGGTCGAATAGCGGATCAGTTGCGTGAGGCTTCGTTGCGTGCGCAACTGGCCGACCAGCCCGGCCGCGTGCCACGTGGTGCCGCACGAGAGCTGGCCTTGTTCGAGCAGCACCACGTCGGCGATGCCGGCCTTGGCGAGGTGATAGGCGGTGGAGCAGCCGATGATCCCGCCGCCGATGATCGCGACGCGGGCATGGGACGGGATGGGGGCGGACGACGAATGGCTCATGACGGATGCGGTTGGATTGCAACAAAACGCATCGTATTGCCTAAAAATGACACATTTGCGACGGTGCGGCAATCGTGCCGGGCGGCGCTGGGCGGGGAAGAGAGAAAAGGGGGAAAGGAGACGGGCGGGGTGTCAGCGGCGGCCGGCGGCCGCGGCGCTCATTCGATGTCGGTGACCCACGCGCCGAACCACTCGCTCGGGTTGGCGATTTCGTCCTGCGCGGCCACCAGTTCGAGTTCGTAGCGCCGCGCGTCGTAGGTTGCCTTGACCACCGCGTGCACGGCCGCGAGCGTGTGCTCGAACGCGGCGCGGATCGAATCGCCGCGCAGCCGCCGCGCCACGAACACCGCGCTGGTCAGATCGCCGACGCCGACCGGATGGCGCGGAAACGCATAGAGCGGGCGCTGGCCGATCCAGGCTTCGTGCTCGGTCACGGCCAGCATGTTGAAACGATCGGCCGGGCTGTTGCGGTCGTGCAGATGCTTGACGAGGATCACCTTCGGGCCGCGCCGGATGATCTCGCGGCATGCGGCCACCGCCTCGCGCACGGTTTCCACACGCCGCCCGGCCAGCTTCTGCAACTCGCTGTGGTTCGGCGCCATGCCGTCGGCCAGGCCCGGCAGTTCGTTGACGATGAATTCCTCGACGCCCGGCTCGGGCCGGATGCCGCCCGTCTGGCCCATCGCCGGATCGCAGAAATACCAGGCGTTCGGGTTCATCGACTTCACGGTGCGCACGATGTCGACCGCCGCATGCGCCTGCGCGGGCGAGCCGAGAAAGCCGGAGAGCACCGCGTCGCAGCGCTTGAGCGCGCCGATCGCGGCGATGCCGTCCACCAGTTGCTCGAGCTTCGGCGCATCGACCGCGCTGCCGGCCCAGTGGCCGTACTGCATGTGATTGGAGAGCTGGACGGTGTTGAGCGGCCAGACATTGATGCCGAGCCGCTGCATCGGGAACACGGCGGCGCTGTTGCCGGCATGCCCGTAGATCACGTGCGACTGGATGCTGAGGACGTTTTTCATGGTCGGCGGCTCGTCGCGGTGGGGTCTACGAACGATACCAAAAGTCGCTGCCGCGCGGAAATACGCGGTAAACAGCGCGTCGCCGCGCGTCACGACCGCGCCGGCTTACCGATCGTAAAATTGCGTCGGCGCCGCGCGCCGTCCCGTCCATCCTTCCGGTAGCCCCGATGTTCCCGAATCGCACGATCCCGATCCCGCGCTGGACCGCCTTCATCGCCGCGGCCTGCGTGGCGGCTGCCTTGGCCGGCGCCTGCCGGGCCGCGGGCCTCGCGCCGCCGCCGGGCGTGGCGGCGAGCGTGGCCTTGCCCGCGCTGCCGGTGGCCGACGACGACGGCCCGGCCTACGGCCCCGAACTCGAAGGCTTCGACTATCCGTATCCGGTGCATCGCTACGCGTTCGCGTCGCAGCGCGAAACGATGCAGATGGCCTATCTCGACGTGAAGCCCGCGCATCCGAACGGCCGCACGGCGGTGCTGCTGCACGACCGGAATTTCTGCGCGGCCACCTGGGAAGGCTCGATCGCGGCGCTGACGCAGGCCGGCTATCGCGTGATCGCGCCCGACCAGATCGGCTTCTGCAAATCCACCAAGCCCGCGCATTATCAGTACACGTTCCAGCAACTGGCGCACAACACGCACGCGCTGCTCGAATCGATCGGCGTGAAGGATGCGATCGTGATCGGCCATTCGACGGGCGGCATGCTCGCGGTGCGCTACGCGCTGATGTATCCGAAGCAGACGCAGCGCCTCGTGCTGCTCGACCCGATGGGGCTGGAGGACGGCAAGGCGCTCGGCGTGCCGCCGCTGACCGTCGACTACTGGTATGCGCGCGCCCTGAAGACGACCGGCGAAAGCGTGCGCCGCTACGAGCAGACGGCCTATTACGCCGGCGAGTGGTCGCCCGATTTCGAGCGCTGGGTGCAGATGCAGGCGGGCATGGTGCGCGGGGCAGGGCGCGAGAGCGTGGCGTGGAACGCGGCGCTGTTCGACGACATCAGCTTCACGCAGCCGGTGCTTTACGAGTTCGGGCAGTTGCGCGTGCCGACGCTGCTGGTGATCGGCGGCAAGGACACCGCCGCGATCGGCAAGGACGCCGCGCCGCCCGATCTGCACGCGAAGCTCGGCCGCTATGCGGAACTGGGCAAGCGCGCGCAGGCCGCGATTCCGGGCGCGACGCTGGTCGAGTTCGCGTCGCTCGGCCATGCGCCGCAGATGCAGGATCCGGTGGCCGTGCACAAGGCGCTGCTGGCGTGGCTGGCGGCGCCGGCATCCGTGCCGCCGGCTACCGGTTCAACTTCGGCTTCAACTTCGGCTGCGGCGCACGCCGCGCAGTAACCCCGCGCTCAGCCCTCCGCCGCCAGCTCGTCGCGCACCTGCGCCGTGATTTCGTACGAGCGCACGCGTGCGGCGTGATCGTAGATCTGCGCGGCCACCACCAGTTCGTCGGCGCCGGTTTGCGCGATCAGGCGGCGCAGCCGCTCGCGCACCGTGTCGCGCGAGCCGACCGCCGCGAACGACAGCGCGTGCCCCACGTTCGCCAGTTCGAATTCGTTGGCCTCGAGCGCCTCGACCGGCGGCGGCAGCTTGCCCGGCGTGCCGCGCCGCAGGTTCAGGAACTGTTGCTGCAGCGACGTGAACAGCCGCCGCGCCTCGTCGTCCGTCTCGGCCGCGAACACGTTGACGCCCACCATCGCATAGGGCTTGTCGAGCGTCGCCGACGGCCGGAACTGCGCGCGGTACACCTCCAGCGCGCGCATCAGGTAATCGGGCGCGAAGTGCGACGCGAACGCGAACGGCAGGCCGAGCATGGCCGCCAGTTGCGCCGAAAAGAGGCTCGACCCGAGCAGCCACAGCGGCACGTTCAGGCCCGCGCCCGGCACGGCGCGCACGCGCTGGCCTTCCACCGGCTCGGCGAAATAGCGCTGCAGCTCCACCACGTCGTCGGGGAACGAATCGGCGCTGCTGACCATGTCGCGACGCAGCGCGCGCGCCGTGGTCTGGTCCGTGCCCGGCGCGCGGCCGAGGCCCAGCTCGATGCGGCCCGGATACAGCGCGGCCAGCGTGCCGAACTGCTCGGCGATCACGAGCGGCGCGTGGTTCGGCAGCATGATGCCGCCCGAGCCGATGCGGATTGTCTTCGTGCCGTTCGCGATATGGCCGATCACCACCGCGGTGGCCGCGCTCGCGATGCCGGGCATGTTGTGATGCTCGGCCAGCCAGTAGCGGCGGTAATCCCAGCGCTCGGCGTGCTGCGCGAGATCGAGCGAGTTGCGGAAGGCCTGGCTGGCGTCGGCGCCCTGGGGAATCGGCGCGAGATCGAGAACGGAAAACGGGATCATGGGATGGCTTCGCAGAGTGGGGACGTGCGGCGCGGCGCGGGCGCAAGGCCGCAGGCGCATCGCGACGTCGAGTGCCGCCGATTGTGCCAAAGCCCCGCCAACCCCGCTGACGGCGCCGCGATAACCCTGCCGGGTGCAGGGTGACGGCGCGCGCCGTTGCGAGCGTGGAAACGGTGCGTTGCCGCGCGGAATGCGTGCGGCGAAAACGCGCACCGTGTGACTGTCATATTTCTTCGCTAACGTGACTCAAACGCCGGTAATGGGCCGAAATCTTTGCCGGAAACGTACGGAATCGAACGCCGAACCCACCCGCGCCGACCGTAGACTGACAAACGAGCCGCCACGCGCCATGCAAAATGCTTACGTTAACGCCCCCGCTATTGCATCGAAATGCCAATCATTTGTTTTGATTTGTGTGGAATTGGCGTTTTTGATGCTGCCTCGGCGCGGCGTTTCGGCGATCGTTGCTAAACTCGTTCCCTAATTCAGGACAGCACGGCCAGCCAGG
>NZ_JAAGPF010000451.1 GCF_017104645.1 Burkholderia sp. Ac-20379 | reverse complement strand
GATTAAAAAAAAAAAAAAATATATATTACTGTGTGCGGCTTGTCATTTAGCAATACATAATTCAATGTTGACTACAGTTTATACGAGTCACTTGTGATGTGACTGTCTCGTGAGCATCGTATGTTGTGCTCTTTCACGGCATGAGTACATAGTACAATAGGCTGACACAGTCGTGTATTGTGCTGAATACTAGTATCACTGTGTGTTCGTCTCCACTCAAATGCATCACTGACACGT
>NZ_JAAGPF010000450.1 GCF_017104645.1 Burkholderia sp. Ac-20379 | reverse complement strand
GCTGGCCGACCTGCCCGCCGCCGCCTCCGGCAACGCGGTGGATGCGCCGCTCGACGCCGCCGCGCGCGCCGCGCTCGGCGTGGTGGACGGCGACACGGTGCGCTGCGTGCCGCTGCATGGCCGCGGCGAGGCCGCTTCCGCCCATGGGGCCAACCCGCTTTCGGGAGACGCGCGATGATCGTGGTTCGCGTCGTACAGACAGGCGACGTCGATGCGCTGGTGGCGCTCGCGCAGGAAACCGGCCCGGGCCTGACCACCTTCAAGCCGGATCGCGACGCGCTCGCGGCCCGCGTCGAACGCGCGCGCCGCACGCTCGACGGCACGGCCACGCCGGCCGAGGCCGGCTACTTCTTCGTGATGGAAGACACCGCCACCGGCGACATCGCCGGCGTGTGCGGGATCGAAACCGAGGTCGGGCTCGCGCAGCCGTTCTACAACTACCGCGTGGCCACCGTGGTGCACGCGAGCCAGGATCTCGGCGTGTGGACGCGCATGTCGCTGCTGAACATCTCGCACGACCTGACGGGCTACGCCGAAGTCTGCTCGCTGTTCCTGAGCCCGCGCTACCGCACGGCCGGCGTGGGCGGGCTGCTGTCGCGCTCGCGCTTCATGTTCATCGCGCAGTTCCGCGAGCGTTTTCCGGAGCGGATCTGCGCCGAGCTGCGCGGCCATTTTGACGAGGCCGGCACTTCGCCGTTCTGGCGCGCGGTCGGCTCGCACTTCTATCAGATCGACTTCAACGCCGCCGATTACCTGAGCTCGCACGGCCGCAAATCGTTCCTGGCCGAACTGATGCCGCGCTTTCCGGTGTACGTGGATCTGCTGCCGCAGGACGCGCAGGATTGCATCGGCCTCACGCACCGCGACACGCTGCCGGCCCGCAAGATGCTCGAAGCCGAAGGCCTGCGCTACCAGAACCACGTCGACATCTTCGACGCCGGCCCGGTGCTCGAATGCCACGTATCCGACTTGCGCACCGTGCGCGACAGCGTGGTGGCGCCGGTGGAAATCGGCCAGCCCGAGGCAGCCGAAGGCGGCCCGCGCGCGCTCGTGTCGAACACCTCGCTCGCCGATTTTCGCGTCGGCGCGGCGCCGGGCGCGGTGGCCGACGGCCGCTTCGTGCTGACGGCCGGCGATGCGGCGGCGCTGGGCGTCGCGGCCGGCGATCCGGTGCGCGTCTACGCGCTGAAGTCCCAACCGAGATAACACATGTCCGAACTCTTCATCGACGGCGACTGGGTCGCCGGCAGCGGCCCCGCCTTTGCCTCGCGCAACCCCGGCACCAACGAGATCGTCTGGCAGGGCGCGAGCGCGTCCGAGGCCGACGTCGGCTGGGCCGTCGCCAGCGCGCGCCGCGCGTTCGCCGATTGGTCGGCGCTCGCGCTCGAGGCGCGCATCGCGATCGTCCAGCGCTTCGCCGCGATCCTCGACGAACGCAAGGAAGCGCTGGCCGCCGCGATCGGCCGCGAAACCGGCAAGCCGCTCTGGGAAGCGCGCACCGAAGTGACGACGATGGCCAACAAGGTGGCGATCTCGATCACGGCCTATCACGAGCGCACCGGCGAGAAGCGCACGCCGATGGCCGACGGCACCGCCGTGCTGCGCCATCGCCCGCACGGCGTGGTGGCCGTGTTCGGCCCGTACAACTTCCCCGGCCATCTGCCGAACGGCCATATCGTGCCGGCGCTGATCGCCGGCAACACGGTGGTGTTCAAGCCGTCCGAGCTGGCGCCGGGCGTGGCGCAGGCCACCGTCGAGGCCTGGCGCGACGCCGGGCTGCCGGCCGGCGTGCTGAACCTCGTGCAGGGCGAGAAGGACACCGGCGTGGCGCTCGCCAACCATCGCCAGATCGACGGCCTGTTCTTCACCGGCAGCTCCGACACCGGCACGCTGCTGCACCGCCAGTTCGGCGGCCGGCCCGAGATCGTGCTGGCGCTCGAGATGGGCGGCAACAATCCGCTGGTGATCGGCGAGGTGGCCGATCTCGACGCGGCCGTGCATCACGCGATCCAGTCGGCGTTCCTGTCGGCCGGCCAGCGCTGCACCTGCGCGCGCCGTATCTTCGTGGCCGACAACGCCGACGGCGACCGCTTCCTCGCGCGCTTCGCCGAGGTCACGGCCGCTATCCATGCCGATCGCTTCGACGCCGATCCGCAGCCGTTCATGGGCGCGGTGATCTCGGCGCGCGCGGCGGCGCGGCTGGTGGAGGCGCAAACGGCGCTGCTCGCGGCCGGCGCGCGGCCCGTGATCGCGATGGCGCAGCGCGACGCGGCGCTCGGCTTCGTCAACGCGGCGATCCTCGACGTGACCGAGGTGCGCGATCTACCCGACACCGAATACTTCGGCCCGCTCGCGCAGGTGATCCGCTACCGCAGCTTCGACGAGGCGATCGCGCTGGCCAACGACACGGCCTATGGCCTGTCGGCCGGGCTGCTGTCGGACGACGCCGGCGCGTGGGCGCATTTCCAGCGCAGCATCCGCGCCGGCATCGTGAACTGGAACCGGCCGACCAACGGCGCCTCGTCGGCCGCGCCGTTCGGCGGCGCGGGCCGCTCGGGCAACCACCGGCCGAGCGCGTTCTACGCGGCCGATTACTGCGCGTACCCGATGGCCTCGGTCGAGAGCGAGCAACTGCAGATGCCGGCGAGCCTGTCGCCCGGCCTCCATTTCTGAGCGGACGGCAACGATGAACGCAACGCGCAACGCCATCGAGGCGAATTTCGACGGGCTGGTCGGCCCGACCCACAACTACGCGGGGCTGTCGTTCGGCAACGTGGCGTCGCTGAACAACGAGAAATCGGCGGCCAACCCGAAGGCGGCCGCCCGCCAAGGGCTGCGCAAGATGAAGCAGCTCGCCGATCTCGGTTTCGCGCAAGGCGTGCTGCCGCCGCAGGAGCGGCCGTCGCTGCGCCTGCTGCGCGAGCTCGGCTTCTCGGGCAAGGACGCCGACGTGATCGCCAAGGCCGCCAAGGAAGCGCCCGAACTGCTGGCCGCGGCCAGCTCGGCCTCGGCCATGTGGACGGCCAACGCGGCCACCGTCAGCCCGTCGGCCGACACCGGCGACGGCCGCGTGCACTTCACGCCGGCCAACCTGTGCAGCAAGCTGCATCGCGCGATCGAGCACGTCGCCACGCAGCGCACGCTGTCGACGATCTTCGCCGACGAGGATCGCTTCATGGTGCACGACGCGCTGCCGGGCACGCCGGCGCTCGGCGACGAGGGCGCGGCCAATCACACGCGCTTTTGCGCGGGCTACGGCGAGCCGGGCGTGGAATTCTTCGTCTACGGGCGCAGCGAATACCGGCGCGGGCCGGAGCCGAAGCGCTTCCCGGCCCGGCAGACGTTCGAGGCGAGCCGCGCGGTGGCGCAGCGCCACGGGCTGGCCGACGCGGCCACCGTCTACGCGCTGCAGAACCCCGACGTGATCGACGCCGGCGTGTTCCACAACGACGTGATCGCGGTCGGCAACCGCGACACGCTGTTCTGCCACGAGCTGGCGTTCGCCGACCGGCACACCGTGTACGACGCGCTGACGGCCGCGCTGGCCGAGCGCGGCGCGCGGCTCAACGTGATCGAGGTGCCCGACGCGGCGGTCGGCGTGAGCGACGCGGTGGGCTCGTATCTGTTCAACAGCCAGCTGCTGACGCGCGCCGACGGCGCGCAGGTGCTGGTGGTGCCGCAGGAATGCCGCGAAAACGAACGCGTCGCGCGCTATCTCGACGCGCTGGAGGCCGGCAACGGCCCGATCCGCGAGGTCAAGGTGTTCGACCTGCGCGAGAGCATGAAGAACGGCGGCGGCCCGGCCTGCCTGCGCCTGCGCGTGGTGCTGACCGAGGCCGAGCGCGCGGCGGTGCGCGCCAAGGTCTGGATCGACGACGCGCTGTTCGGCTCGCTCGACGCGTGGATCGAGAAGCACTACCGCGACCGGCTCGCGCCGGCCGACCTGACCGATCCGGCGCTGCTCGACGAATCGCGCACGGCGCTCGACGAACTGACGCAAATCCTCAAGCTCGGCTCGCTCTATGACTTCCAGCGCTGATCGCGGCGGCGCGCCCGCCTGGCTCGACGATTTCCTGGCCTTCACGCTGGCGGGCGGCGAGCCCGCGCAGCCCGAGGGCGTGTGCGCCGACGGCATGGTTCGTTTCGCGTGGCGCGGCGAGGGCCTGCTCGAACTGACGCCCGAGGTGCTGTGCATGTCGGCGGTCGGCGCGCCGGCCAACGTGCTCGTGTCGGCCGGCGTGCACGGCGACGAAACCGCACCGATCGAACTGGCGTCCGCGCTGGTGCGCGACCTGACGCGCGGCGCGCTGCCGCTTGCCTCGCGGCTGCTCGTCGTGCTCGGCCATCCGGGCGCGATGCGCGCCGGCACGCGCTATCTCGACGACGACCTGAACCGCCTGTTCAACGGCCGCCACGCGCAGCGCGAAGGCAGCCGCGACA
>NZ_JAAGPF010000449.1 GCF_017104645.1 Burkholderia sp. Ac-20379 | reverse complement strand
TGAGAGAGAAGCGTATAGATATAGGGAGTCGGATCAGGCGTGAACGGCTAGAGGGAGCATGAGACACACTCTACCTAGCAGAGTTCTCGAACTGGACAGGTACAATGATGAGCGGCGAGAGCACAAGTCAAATCGATAAAGAAGATGGGTATATGGAAACAGCCGCGTAACAATTATGTGGTCAATCAGTGATTCGAACCTCGGACCTTCTGATTACTATTCTTTTTTTTTTTAATCATACGCCGACCACCTAGATCTACACTGCCACCA
>NZ_JAAGPF010000448.1 GCF_017104645.1 Burkholderia sp. Ac-20379 | reverse complement strand
CGCTCCCAGAGCATCACGTTCGTCGTGCCGGCGCTCTTGCCGATCAGCAGCACGCCGCCGCCCTTGATGATCAGCACGTCCGCCACCGCCGGATCGCCGACGGCGACGCGCTGCAGGGTGCGCCCGGCCGCGATCGGCCGCTGCGCGCCGACCGCGACGTCGACGCTCGTGTCCGGGCCGGCTGCGCTTGCCACGGACGACAGCGTCAATGCATTCAGTGCAATGGCCAATGCAATCAGTTTCTTTTTCATTGTGTCGGAGGCCCGCAGCCGGACCTCTCCGTGTCGGTTGCAACCTGTACCGCGTACTGCCGTTCACTCAATAGGCGACCGATTCGGCCCGCCCGGCCCGTATCACTTCGATGCTGCTGCTTTCCGCACGATGCGCCACCACGCGCGGCGGCTTGCGTACGACCGGCGCGGGCGTCGAATCGGCCACGCCGCGCGACAGCTCGGACAGGGACATGCCGGCCGCCGCGCGCGCCGACGGATCCTTGTCGGCGTTGGCCGCGACGCGCATCGCCACCGTCTGCGTCGCCACGTCCTCGTCGCGCGGGCTGCGCAGCGCGAGCGTCAGGTTGCCGGTGGCCTCCGCCAGGGTCAGGGCATCGATCTGTTCGGTCGGCACGGCGAGCACCGCGGTACGCACGCCCCCCATTGCACCGGGCGACTGATCGCGCGCGGTCGTCGCATCGCCGAAGGCCAGCACGCGGATCTTCGAGAGCAGCATCTTGGCCTGGGTCTTGGCGATCTCCGGCCCGTTGCCATTGCCGGCCGCGGACACCGACATGGCCGCCGCCGGGTCGCGTTTCAGATTGACGAACACGTCGACGAAATTGCCGGGGCGCACGCGATTGCCCACCGCGTTGTTTTCATCGACCTTGACGGCGACGGCCCGCTCGCCCGGCGCGATCAGATCGGCCATGCCCGACGACAGCGCGCTCTCGACCACGGCGGCCTGCTCGGGAATGTCGGCGACCGGCACCCGGCCGATCACCTGCACCGGATCGGCGAACGCGCCTTGCGGCTGGCCGGCCACCTGCTGCACCTTCAGGCTGTCGGCCGGGATCGCCTGGCCGGCCTTGAGCGGATGCGTGGCAACCACCACGGGAAACAGTTGCGCCGCCGTTTGCTGGACGTTGTGTTGCACGATCGGCGCGGGCCGGCGGCCGAGCACCCATGCATAGATGCCGAGCAACAAGGCGATGGCGATCAGCGCCACCGCGAATATCTTCGTCAGATTGTTGGCCATGGTTGTTATGAAAACAGTCGATCCATGAAATGTCCTGCACCTGCCTGCCCTGCCGCCGATCTCCCCGTATTTGACGATCGGCGCTGCCCTGCGCGCGCTCCTAGATGATGTTGACCGGACTGATCTGCACGGTGGCCGAACCGACCAGCGCGGTCGGAACCGGCAGCAGCATGCCGACCAGCGGCAGCGGCGCGATCAGCGGCTTGGTTGAATAGGGGTAGGACAACGTCACCTTGATGCAATACATCGAGGTGTCGTAAGAGCAGGTGCCCGCCGATGTCGACGTGCATTGCGCACCCGACAGCCAGCCGACGAGATTGGTTGCGGCGGTACACGCGGCCGCGGCGCGTGCGCTCAATGCGGCCTGCGGCGTGGTGCTGACTTGATAGTTCAGTGCGGCGCGCGCACCTTCGGTGGCGGCCAGCGTCAGATTCTGTTGAGCGGCGAAAATCAGGCCATACGTGATGACCGAATACAACACCAGGAAAAACAGCGGGAATATCAATGCGAACTCGACTGACATCGAACCGCGGTTGCTCCGCCGGCGCGGCGCGCAGACCCTCGATTTCATCGCACATGCCCCGTTACGATATAAAGTATCAATTCCGCTGCCGCCGGCATGACCAGAAACGCAGCGTAAGGAGATCCGCGATATCCGCCCAATGCCAATGCGGGTTTACCACGCCGCCATAAATCACCCAATGGCGTTCTGGTCCAATACATGATTCCCAGTGCGTGAATCAATGCAACCAGGCTTGCAAAAATCCAACACCAGAACATCAGTTTCAATCCGCACCACGCACCGAGCGTCAGAAACACCTTGACATCCGCCGCTCCCATCAAGCGCAGCGCAAAAAACGGTAACAATCCTACGAAGCCAGCAACCGCTCCGATTATTGCACCTTCCAGCGTTATACCAAAAGGGTTATATCCGGCAGCAGTTAAAGCAACGGCACATATCAATCCCGAAACTACCAAGGAATTGGGAATACGCCGGTAACGAAAATCGCCAACCGCAACCATCAACGCCCAGGCCAGGAAAAACCCGACACTGAAGAGCAGGATCATTCAAAGTTCCGGAACGGGCGTGAAGAGTGCGGGCGCCCGGTGGACGGCCCGCACACGTAATGACAAAAGTGAAGATCGTTCGGGCGCGTCGCCCGGGCGCTCAACCCGCGCCGCCAGGGAGGCGGGCCGCGATGTAGCCGAAAGCGCCGTTGAGCCCGGTGGTCAGCAAGCCGACGCCAGCAACCAGCGCCACTGCCATCAGGCCCGCGATGAGGCCGTATTCGACAGCCGTAACCCCGTCTTCTTCCTTGAGGAAGCGATTGATAAGTGCATTCATGGTAATCCCTCGTGCCTTGAGTTTCGTTGGCCTCATGCGGCATGCATATTTGGCCACCTTACCGTTACCAGCTCTGACGTCCGGCTTCGGCCACTTCTTTATAGCTCGTTTTTTCAGGAGCTCTTAACATATTTTGATGCCAGTTAACAATCTTGCAGTTGTTTCGATAGGCACCTCCACTTCGTGCTGTCTGTGCGCTTCCGTACACGCACGATCGAATCTTAATCCCAAGAACTTTTATTTCCAACTTTTTTTATGATTTTTCTTGCCGATCCGTCCGGCCCTCAAGGCAATTTTTACTATCTTTCTGCGGCTTACCCATCAGGGCTAACGATAGGTTAGACGTACCTATCTAATCCATCTGTAAAACAATCGTTCGACTGAATAGTAGCGCGGCTCCGCGTTACGAAACCGGCGTAACGGAAATGATGTGACGTTACGTTACAGAGCCGCATTTAGCGGGCTTTTCAAATTCCATTGGATCCGATTAAAAATCGTTTTCAGCAATCGTTAAACCGAGACACGACAAGGCTTTCCGGGCGGCGGGGAATGTAACCAAATCGGTAATCGAATCGCATGGCACGGGTGTTGCAGAGTGATCGTCGCGGTAACACACATCACACAACAGCACTGCGAGGACGAAATGGACACCCAAACGATCGCTCATGGCACGCTCCGGACGACTTTGATCGCGGCCACCGTGGCAGCCATGCTTTCCCTCTCCGCCTGCGGCGGCTCCGGTTCGTTGAGCCAGGGCACCGGCGGCTCCGACAACAACACGCCGCAAACCACCTCGGGCACCAGCAGCTCGTCCGGCACCAGCAGTTCGTCGGGCACCTCGGGATCGTCGAGCGGTTCGTCCTCGTCGGGTACCAGCAGCTCGGGTACCAGCAGTTCGGGCACCAGCAGCTCCGGCACCAGCAGTTCGGGAACGAGTAGTTCGGGTACCAGCAGCTCGGGAACGAGCAGCTCCGGCACCAGCTCGGTCAACGCGCTCGGCACCGTCGTGGCCAACACCAGCAACGTCGTGTCGAGCCTTGGCACGACCGTGTCGGGCGTCGGCTCCACGATCGCCAACCAATCGATCCCCGGCCTCGGCAGCGCGCCGACGCAAGCGCTCGGCAGCGTGGTCGGCAGCGTCGGCGGCGCCGTCAGCACGCTCGGCAACGGCCTCGCAAGCGGCCTCGGCCAACTCGGTTCGAACACCGACCCGCTCGGCACCACGCTGGGCACCACGGGCGGCGTGGTCTCGCAACTCGGCAACGCCGTCAGCAGCACCGGCACGCTCGTCTCGAGCCTCGGCAGCGGCCCGCTCTCGCCGCTCGCGCCCATCACGTCGCCGGTCGGCACCCTCGTCTCGACGATCGGCGGCGCAGTCGCCAACGGCGGCACGACGCTGACCAACGCACTGACCACCGGCCCGGTGCAGCAGATCACGCAGACGGTCAGCTCGGCAATCACGCCGATCACGTCGGCGGTCGCCAACACCACGCAGACGATCGGCAACGCAACCGGCCTCGGCGCGCCGGTCAACACGCTGCTCGGCACCCTTGGCGGCGGCCTGAAGACGGCCGGCGCGGCGATCGCCGCCACCGGCGGCGGA
>NZ_JAAGPF010000447.1 GCF_017104645.1 Burkholderia sp. Ac-20379 | reverse complement strand
GCACGGCGACGCCATGCCGCCTGCGCGCGCGGGCTGCTGCGCCGCCTGCGCCACGCGCGAGCCCGGCTTCGACGCGGACGCCAACGCGCCGCCCCCCGCTTCGCCGACGCGCATCGCAACCGGCATGGCATTCAACGCGATCATGACCATGCCGCCCGCTCTCCCGCGCCACTCTGCGCATACGCGTGCCACCCGGCGCGACGCATGCCGAGCGCGGCGAGGTCGCGCGCAAGCCGCGCCGATTCGGCCTCGAGCATGTCGATGGCATCGTGGTGCGCGATACGCAGCAGCGCAACGGCACGTTGCTCCGTCACGCTCGCGTGCGAACGCGAGACCATGCCGTTCGCGACGTCGCGCACCAGCCGATCGAGTATCGTCAGCGCGGCGATGTCGCGGCGCTTGGTCGCGGCGCGCACGCGCGCGGCGAGTTCCATCAGGTTCCGGGTGTCGTCCACGGTGTTATCCATAATGTCGGTCGACGCCGACCCATGCGTCGCGCAAGGTGGCGACGAGCACGCTGACCTCGTCGACCAGCGCCGTGTTCAGCGTCAAACCGGCTTCGTTCAGCCGCCACGAGCAGAATTCGTAGAGCCGCGCGAGATCGCGCACGACGTCGCTGCCCGAGTCGAAATCGAGTGCGCTCGTCAGCCCGTTGAGGATGCCGATGCATTTGCCGATGCCGACGCCCTTCTCCTCGAAACGGCGCCCTTCGATATGGCCGCGCACGCGCGCCATTTCGTCGAGCAGGCCGTCCATCAGCACGATCACGAGCTGCACCGGCGAGGCGCTCGCCGTGCGCGCGTCCAGATCCGCGGTGTGATAGCCGCCGTAGCCCGTTGCGCTCGTCATGATTTGCCCCCGTTGAACGACGGCAGACTTTCGAGAATCGTCAGCGTGTGCTTCATGTTTTCCTGCAGCGTTTCGACGCGCGTGAACTGCGCGAGATAGCGGTTGTAGACGCGAATGTATTGATCCTCGAGCGACACCGCCTTCTTGCTCAACGATTTCTCAATCGCCTGCATCGACGTCTGGCGGCTTTGAATGTGGCCGTCGGTGGACGAGGTCCAGGTCTTCAGGTAATCGTCCATGCGCCGGCCCAGGCCGTCGGCGCTGTCCGAGAACAGCGCATCGAGCCCCTGCGGCTGCTTCGCGAGCATCGCGTCGAGCTGCGTGCGATCGAGCGACAGCTTGCCGGTGCGGTCCGCCGACACGCCGTAGTCGAGCAGACGCACGCCGTCGACGTCGCCGCGCAGCAGCGCATTCATCCGCTGCTGCAACGCGCGCACGCCGGCGTCGCCCGCGAACGGCCCGGGGTCGCCTGTCTCGCCGCCGTTCTTCGACAACGTCGCGATCTCGCCCATCAGCGCGTTGTAGGCATCGACGAACGCCCTCACGTTCTCGGCGGTGCCGTCGCCGTCGGCCGTGATCTCGAGCCTGAGCGGCGTGTCGCCGTCGCGCATCGCGCGCGTGAACGTGACGCTCGCGCCCTCGATGCCCGTGAAGGTGTTCGACGCCTGCTGAACGCGCGTGCCGGTGTCCTTGCCGCCGTACCAGATGACCGCGTCGCGCGCGGCGGCGAGTTCGGACGGCGCGTTCAGCGAGGCCGCGAGCCCGGCGTCGCCGAGGCCCGACGTGTCGAGCGCGATGCGCCCCGCCTCGCCGCTCCTGCCGGCGTTCAGCACGAGCTGCTGCGTGCCGTTCACGGTGACGATCGACGCGCTGACCTTGCCGTCGTTGCCTGCCGCGGTATTGATCGCGCGGGCGAGTTCGGCGGGGCTGACGTTGCCCGACGCATCGGCCTTCGCGGCCGACAGATCGACGTCGAACGTCGTGCCGTCGGCCAGCGACACGCCGAGCGTGCCGGCGCCCGCCGCGGCAATCGGCTGGATCCCGGCGAACGCCACCTGATGCGCGGACGCCAGTTGCTCGACGAAAAACGTGTGCGATCCCGGCCGCGCGCCCGCCGAGACGGAGACGCTGCCGTACGCGGCGTCCGACAGCGCCGCGGCGTGCTTCTGCATCCCGCTGGCGCCGGTCAGTTCCTTCATGGCGCCCTGGAATGTGGTCAGGGCCGTCTGCAGCTTGGTCAGGGCGTTGCGGGTGGCCGTGTTGCGCGCCTGCTGGTTCTTCAGACGGCTGTTCGCCTGCGACATCGTGATGTCGGCGAGACTCTTGGCCGTATCGATGGGATTTCCGAGATCGAACATGAGGCTTCCTGTCAGGAAATGGGAATGGACGTGACGTGACGGCGCAGCGCCGCCTGCGCGGCGAGCTGATCCTGCTGCTTCTGTTGCTTGCGCTGCGCGTCGTGGGCCAGCGCCGCGCGCTTGGCCGCCAGGGCATGCGCCAGCCGGCGGTGCTTCAGCACGGCGGCGGTCAGCGCGGCCCGGTGCGCGTCGAGCCCGGCTTCGTGGCGCGCGAGATCGTCGGCATGCGCATGGATCATCGCGATCAGTTGCATCCGGTAGTTCGCGCCGTTCAGCGCAAGCACCGCGTGCGCCGCGCCGATGCCGGCGTGTCCGCTCGCCGCGTGATCGGCGAGCAGCTCCGCCATGCGCGCCAGGTTGCGCCGGTATTGCTCGCGCAACGCTTCCCGGTCGGCAAGCTCGCGGCGCAGGCGTTCGACCTCGCGATCGCGCAGCGCGACGAGCCGCGCGAGGCTGGCGACGGTGCGTGCGCCGCTCATGCGACGAGCGCCGCGAGCCGCGCCAGCGTGTCCGCGTGTGTGCCGCGCTCGTCGGGGCGCTGGCGCAGGAAATCGGCGATCAGCGGATAGCGCTCGACCGCGCGGTCGGTCGACGGATCGGCGCCCGCGACGTAGCCGCCGAGCGGGATCAGGTCGCGGATCTGCGCGTAGCGCGACAGCATCGCGCTCACGCCGCGCGCGGCGTCGCGCTGCGCGTCGGCGGCGACGAGCGACATGCAGCGGCTGACCGAGCGCGTCACGTCGATCGCGGGGAAATGCCCATCGGTCGCGAGATCGCGCGACAGCATGATGTGGCCGTCGAGGATCGCGCGCGCGGTGTCGACGACCGGATCCTGCTCGTCGTCGCCTTCCGCGAGCACCGTGTAGATCGCGCTCATCGTGCCGGCGCCCTCGCCGTTGCCAGCCGTCTCGACCAGTTGCGGCAGCAGGCCGAACACCGACGGCGGATAGCCGCGCGTGGCCGGCGGCTCGCCGAGCGCCAGCGCCATCTCGCGCTGCGCCATCGCGTAGCGGGTGAGCGAATCGACCAGCAGCAGCACGTTCTGCCCCGCGTCGCGGAAATGCGCGGCGATCGCGTGGCACAGCTCGGTCGCGGCCATTCGCATGGCCGCCGATTCGTCGGCGGGCGCGACCACCACGATCGCCTTCTTCAGCCCGTCGGAGCCGAGCGCGTGCTCGACGAACTCGCGCACCTCGCGGCCCCGCTCGCCGATCAGGCCGACCACGACGACATCCGCCGCCGTCTGCCGCGTGATCATCCCGAGCAGCACGCTCTTGCCGACGCCGCTGCCCGCGAACAGCCCGACGCGCTGGCCGCGCCCGAGCGTGAGCAGCGCATCGATCGCGCGCACCCCGACATCCAGGACGCCGGCTACCGGGCGCTTGCGCATCGGGTTCACGCGCGGCGCGCACGGCGACAGCATGGCGTCGCCGGTCAGCGGGCCGAGGCCGTCGAGCGGCTCGCCCACGCCGTCGATCACGCGCCCGCACCACGCGGGACCGATCGCCAGCGTGCGCGCCTCGCCTTCCGCGATCACCCGGGCGCCGGCAACCAGGCCGCTCGCGCGGCGCAGCGGCATCAGGTACGCGGTGTTCTCGCGAAAGCCGACCACCCGCGCGTCGAGCCAGCCACCGCCGACGGTTTCGATCCGCGCGCGCCGGCCCGTCTCGAACGCGTAGCCGGTGGCTTCGAGCATCATCCCGGATACCGCGCTCAGGCGGCCGACCGGCCGCGCGACCGGAATATCGGCGAGCGCGAACGGGGCGAACGGGGTGGGCGGCATGCGCGTCATGGGTGCTCCGGATCGGGTGCGGCGGTTGCACGCGCCGCGGCGGGGCGCCGGGGCTTCGGCGACTTCGGCGTTGGCGTCGGCTCGGGAGCGGGCGTGTCGATCGGCGTCGACGGCGCCGGGGCGATGGACGGCGGCGGCGCGAACGTGTCGGCCTCGGGCGACTGCGTCTGCATATGCGGCGTGGCCAGATGCGCGCCGATTCGCTCGATACAGGCGGCGAGACGCTGGGCGCATCCCGCGTCCAGCTCCTGGCCACCGGCGCTGACGCGGCATTCGCCCGCGTCGAGCGACGGGTCGGGCGTCAGCGTCCAGCGCGCCGCGTGCTCCGGCAGCACCGCCACGATGCGGCGGTACTCGTCCGGATTCAGCCGCACGGCGACGGCCTCCGGCACCTGCGGCAGCAGCGCCAGCGCCTCGTCGACGCAGGCGAGCAGGCGCTCGGGACGCGCGTCCAGCTCGCCGCGGATCACCTGCCGCGCCGCCTGTTCGACCAGTTGCGCGATCTGCTCGCGCACCGCCGCCTGATACGCACGCTGCGCCTCCGCGAAACCGGCCGCGAGCGACGCGAGCGGA
>NZ_JAAGPF010000041.1 GCF_017104645.1 Burkholderia sp. Ac-20379 | reverse complement strand
GACGACGGGGCCGGGCACCCAGGCCCAACTGTCGTCGACATAGGCCCAACGGCCGTAGTGATAGGGCGCGAAGCCCCACGGCGCATCGTCGACCCAGGTCCAGCCCCATGGCGCCTGCCAGATCCAGTGGCCGGTGTGATACGGCGCCCAGCCCGCCGGCGTGCTGTTCGGCGTCCAGACCGCGCCGTATTCGGGCGTCTCGCGCCAGGTGCCGTTCGCGTCGAGATCCTGATAGCCCGGAATCTCGCGCGACACGTAGCGCGCCGAGATCGACCGATCCTCGGCCGCATCGCGCGCGGCGGCCCAGCGATCGAACGGATCGGCCGGCGGCGCGGCGTTGCTGGCGGTGCTCTGCAGGTTGGTGCCGGCGAACGTCAGTTGCTGGCCGGCCGCGATCGGGATCTGGCCCGCCTCGCCGTAGGCGGTCGCCGCGCCGCGGCGCACGGTGACGGTGGTCGAGGCGCCGTCCGGCGCGACGTCGACGCGGTAGTCGCCGGGGCCGTTCAGCGCGAGCGCGAGGTTCGGCGTATCGATCTCGTAGGCGCCGCCGGGCGCGAGCTCGCGCACGTGCGTCGACAGCGTGCCGACGCCCACCTTCAGTTGCGTGCTGCTGTCGTCGAGATTGAGGATCGCGAGCGAGGTCGACTGGTCGAGCCGCACGGCCGTCGAGCCGATATGCAGCTCCGAGCGCGCGCCCTGGTCGTTCCAGAGCTGGTCGCCGGTGGTCAGCGGGCGGTTGACGGTCGCATACGACCAGTCGCTCGCGCCGGCCGGCTCGGTGGTGACCGGGCCGGACAGGTAATCGAGCCGCGCGACGCGCGACGGCGGATCGCCGCCGGCCTGCGCTGCAGGCGCGCCGGTCGGCGCGGGCGGCGTCTGGGCGAACGCGGGCGGCAACGCGGCGGCGAGCGTCGCGATCGCGAGCAGCGTCGAGGCGGCCAGCGAGCTGAGGGAATACGGGGCGCGGAGCGAGGTCATGTCGGGCTCGAGATCGGATCGTCGCGGGTGCGTGCCTGCCCCGCGTGCGCCCACTGTACCCGCGCCTCGTGTATCCGGATCGCCGCTTTTGTAATGCGCGCGCGCAGGGCGTAACAAAGCATGTCGACGTTCGCGCTGGGCTTGCCGGGACGTCTTGCGGCGCGTTGTCGGATGTCGGTCGGCGGCGACTCGAAACGGCGTTGTCCGTCGGCCTTCGGCCAGCAGCGCCTCGAAGCCGTGTGGGCCGTCAGGCGTTGGACAGTCTTGCTTCGACGATGTGTAGTCATCAGCCATCGGCCGGCGGCGCTTCGAAGCGGTGTGGGCCATCAGGCGTTGGACAGTCTCGCTTCGACGATGTGTAGTCGTCAGCCATCGGCCGGCAGCGCTTCGAAGCCGTGTAGCCCGTCAGCCATCGGTCAGCCGCGTCTCGAAGCCGTCTAGTCCATCAAGCGTCGGCCAACAGCGCCTCGAACCGGCGCTGTCCATCCGGCGTGATGCGCAGCACGCGCGGCTGGCCGGCCGGCTCGACCCAGCGCGCGTCGAGCCAGGCGTCGAGCAGCGCCGCGCCGAGCGCGCCGGCCAGATGCACGCGCCGCTCGCTCCAGTCGAGGCAGGTGCAGGCGAAGCGCCGCTTGCGCTGGCGTTGCGCGCCGATGTCGATGCGCCAGCGCTGCGCGAACGCCTCCGCGCCGAGCGGCGTCACGTCCACCTCGCGCTCGCGGGCGGCCAGCCAGCCGCGTTCGAGCATGCGGTCGTAGACGCGCACGGCCAGTTCGCCGGCCATGTGGTCGTAGCAGGTGCGCGCGTGGCGCATCGCCGGCGGCACGGTGCGCGCCGCAACCGGCGCCGGGCGCGTGGCCGCCGTGGCCTGCGCGAGATTGGCGAGCGCCTCGATCGAGGCGGCGATGTCGGGCGAAGCGATCCGGTAATAGCGATGGCGGCCGCGCACCTCCAGCGCGAGCAGGCCGCCGTCGCTCAGGCGCGCCAGATGGGCGCTGCCTGCCGACGGCGACATCCCGGCGATCTGCGTCAATTCGCCGGCCGGTCGCGCGCTGCCGTCCATCAGCGCCCACAGCATCGCCGCGCGGCCGGGGTCGGCCAGCAGCGCGCCGATCCGGCTCAGGCCGGGAAAGTGCGGGTCGGTCGCGATCATGGGCGGCTCCTCGGGGGCGATGGGAATCCGCTCAGTGTAGGCGGGCGCGGCACGCAACGCTTCATCCGATCGTGAAACGTGGAATGCGCGGGGCGCCGCGTAGAATGCGGTCATCGAACTTCAAGGGACGGACATCATGCGCGGAACGATCAGGATGCTGCTGGCGGCGCTCGTGGCGGCCGGCTGCTGCGCGGGCTGCGCCAACGGCGGCGGCGCGTCGGACGGCGGCCACGGCAGCATCGAGATGTACGGCACGATCGACCAGGGCGTCACCGTCCACAACTGAGCCGGGCCGGGGGCCGTTCTCCGGGCCGCCCCGTATAATCGTCGCACCCACACGATACCGTCGAAACGGAGCCAAGATGTCGAACTCATCGCCCACCGCGCCCCTCGATCGCACCGAGACCGTGTTCCGTTTCCTCGCCGAGCCCACCTCGGTGAACTTCGGCGGCAAGGTCCACGGCGGTGCGTTGATGAAATGGATCGACGAAACCGCCTACGCCTGCGCGGCGATCTGGTCGAGCCGCTATTGCGTGACCGTCAGCGTCGGCAACATCCGTTTCCAGCGGCCGATCCTGGTCGGCAACCTGGTCGAGCTGAAGGCGCGCGTGGTCGCGACGGGCCGCACCAGCATGCACATCCACGTCTCGGTGCACGCGGGCGACCCGAAGGGCGGCGTGCTGCGCCAGACCACCGATTGCCTGGTGGTGTTCGTGGCCGTCGACGAGAACGGCAACCCGTTGCCCGTGCCGCCGTTCGTGCCGAGCAACGACGAGGAGCGCCGCCTCCAGCAATACGCGATGGACGTGCGCGCCGCGCTCGACAAGATCGTCGAGCTGAAGCCCGAGGAAGTGGCGAAAGGCACCGTCTGAACGGCGCGCTTTTCCAGCAAGACAAACGACAAGGCCGGCATTTGCCGGCCTTGTGCGTTGTGATGGCGATGCAGCTTAGTGGTTGCCGATCATCTCGTGCGGCTTGACCCACTCGTCGAACTGCGCGTCGGTCACGTAGCCGAGCGCCAGCGCGGACGCCTTCAGCGTCGTGCCTTCCTTGTGCGCCTTCTTGGCGATCTGCGCGGCCTTGTCGTAGCCGATGTGCGGATTGAGCGCCGTCACGAGCATCAGCGATTCGTTGAGCAGCGTGTCGATGCGTGGGCGATTCGGCTCGATGCCCACCGCGCAGTGATCGTTGAAGCTCAGCGCGCCGTCGGCCAGCAGGCGCACCGATTGCAGCACGTTGTG
This sequence comes from Burkholderia sp. Ac-20379, assembly GCF_017104645.1. Classification (GTDB taxonomy): domain Bacteria; phylum Pseudomonadota; class Gammaproteobacteria; order Burkholderiales; family Burkholderiaceae; genus Burkholderia. The sequence goes on along the minus strand of NZ_JAAGPF010000041.1, from coordinate 32,724 downwards.
CGCGATCATCGGCCGGAACACGTTCAGCTCGAAGTTGCCGCTCGCGCCGCCGAAGTTGACGGCCACGTCGTTGCCGAACACCTGGCAGCACAGCATCGTCACGGCTTCGGACTGGGTCGGGTTGACCTTGCCCGGCATGATCGAGCTGCCCGGCTCGTTCTCGGGGATCGACAGCTCGCCGAGGCCGCAGCGCGGGCCGCTCGCGAGCCAGCGCACGTCGTTGGCGATCTTCATGAGGCTCGCGGCGACGGTTTTCAGCGCGCCGTGCGCGAACACCAGCGCGTCGGCCGCGGCCATCACCTCGAACTTGTTCGGCGCGGTCACGAACGGCAGTTGCGTGAGCTTGCCGATCTCGCCGGCCACGGCCGCCGCGAACTTCGGATGCGCGTTCAGGCCGGTGCCGACGGCCGTGCCGCCCTGCGCCAGTTCGTACAGATGCGGCAGCGTCGCTTCGACGTGGCGGATGCCGTGATCGAGCTGCGCCACGTAGCCCGAGAACTCCTGGCCGAGCGTGAGCGGCGTGGCGTCCTGCAGGTGGGTGCGGCCGATCTTGACGATGTCGGCGAACGCCTTCGATTTCTCGTCGAGCGTGGCGCGCAGGCGCTTGAGCGCCGGCAGCAACTGGTTGTGGATCGCGAACGCGGCGGCGATGTGCATGGCCGTGGGGAACACGTCGTTCGACGACTGGCCGCGGTTCACGTCGTCGTTCGGGTGAACCTTGCGCGACTCGCCGCGCACGCCGCCGAGCAGCTCGCTGGCGCGGTTCGCGATGACCTCGTTGAGGTTCATGTTGGTCTGCGTGCCCGAGCCCGTCTGCCAGACGGCCAGCGGGAATTCCTCGGGATGACGGCCGGCGATGATCTCGTCGGCGGCCGCGACGATCGCGCCGGCCTTGTCCTCGGCCAGCACGCCGAGTTCGCGGTTGACGCTGGCGGCCGCGCGCTTGATCAGCGCGAGCGCGTGGATCAGCTCGGGCGATTGCTTCTCGGTCGAGATCTTGAAGTTCTGCAGCGACCGCTGCGTTTGCGCGCCCCACAGGCGGGCGTCCGGCACGGCGATCTCGCCGAACGTGTCGCGTTCCATGCGTACTGCTTCGCTCATCTTGATGACTCCGTCACGAAAATTGGCTTCGCCGCGCGCGGCGGCGCGGCACGAAAGCGTAGGTAGGGACGGGCACCGTTCTGACGACGGCGTCCAGAGGCGACAAGCATAGCGCCGGGCGCGATTTTACGTCGGCTCGCGGCGCGGCGGGCAAAGGGACGGGTGGGCGTGCGGGTATCGGCGGCGCGGGATACTGGCTGAAGGCGGGAAGGCGGGAAGGCGGGAAGGCGGGAAGGCGGGAAGGCGGGAAGGCGAGAAGCGAGAAGCGAGAAGCGAGAAGCGCGGCCGGCGCGCCTCGAACGCGCGCGCCGTGTCGGCCGCCGGCCAATCAGTGCGCGCTGCCGCGCGCCGCGCGGGTCTTGCTGTGGAAGCGCCACGTCATCAGCACGGCGACGCTGGCCAGCCCGGCCGCCAGCCCCCACCACAGCCCGCGCGCGCCGAGCCCGACGTGGAACGCGAACCAGTAGCCGACCGGAAAGCCGATGCCCCAGTAGCCGAGCGTCGCGACGATCATCGGGACGCGCGTGTCCTTCAGGCCGCGCAGGCAGCCCGAGCCGACCGTCTGCATGCCGTCGACGATCTGGAACAGCGCCGCGATGGCGAGCAGCCGCGTGGCGAGCGCGACGGTGCCGGCGTTCTTCGGATCGTCGAGGTGCAGATAGAGCCCGACGATCGCGTGCGGCGCGGCGATCAGCAGCAGCCCCGACAGCGACATGAACGCCACGCCGAGCCCGATCGCCGCGAAGCCCGCATGGCGCGCGGCCAGCGGCGCGCCCGCGCCCATCCAGTAGCCCACCCGCACGTTGGCCGCCTGGCCGATCGCCAGCGGCACCATGAACATGACCGAGGCGACGTTCAGCGCGATCTGGTGGGCGGCCAGCGACGATTCGCCGAGCACGCCGATGGTCAGGCCGGTGGCGAGGAACAACGTCGATTCGACCCCGTAGGTGATCGCCACCGGCCAGCCGACGCCGATCAGTTCGCCCATCAGCGGCAGCTTCGGCCGCGACGCTGCCACGAAATGACGGAACGCCGGGCGGCCGTGCAGCAGCAGGATCAGCGCGACGGCCGTCAGCCAGATCGACAGCGTGGTGGCCACCGCCGAGCCGAGAAAGCCGAGACGCGGCATGCCGAACGCGCCGTGGATCAGCCCGTAGTTCAGCACCGCGTTGACGCCGACGCTCGCGATCGACACGCCCAGCAGCCGCCGCCCCGCGCCGATCGCCGGCAGGAACGCGCGCATCAGGCCCACGCCGATCAGGCTGCCGGGCGCGGCGAAGCACAGCACGCGGCAGTATTGGCCGATGTTGCGCGCCAGCTCGGCCGGCTCGTGGAACATCAGCAGCAGCGGTTCGGCGAACAGCAGCAGGACGATGGCCGGCACCGACAGCAGCAGCGAGAGCGCCACGCCCGTCCAGTAGATGTGCGGGATGCGGTCGTCTTCCTGCGCGCCGCGCGCATGGGCGACGCTGACGCTGACCGAGGTCAGCACGCCCTGCAGCACCGTGACCACCACGAAGAACAGCGTCGCGCCGAGGCCGCCGGCCGCGAGCGCGTCGGGGCCGAGCGAGCCGAGCAGCACGGTGTCGGTCACGCTCATCGCCATTTGCGACAACTGGGCGATCGCGAGCGGCGCGGCGAGACGGGCGGTGTCGGCGGCGTGACGGGAAAAGGACGGCGGCGCGTGGGCCGCGCGCGGGAGGCCGGGAAGCGACATGACGGGGCCGCGGGAAGGCAGGCCCGCGCTCTCTGTTGTTGTAGTGAGACTGCAAGCTTACGGGGTTCCCGAACGGCTGTCGAATTGCCGTACCGGGCGAAGGGACAACGGCGGCCGCGGCTCGGGCGGCGTTGCCGACGCTTGGGCGCTCAGGCCCCGTGAACGGCGATGCGCGTGTCCTCGAACAGCACCACCTGGCCCGCGCGGATCTTGCAGGTCTTGCGCAGCTCGGTCGCGCCGTCCACCTTGACGGCGCCCGAGGCGACCAGCACCTTCGCGGAGCCGCCGCTGTCGGCGATGCCGGTGATCTTGAGGAGGTTGTGCAGTTCGACGTAATCGCCGGTCAGCGTGAAATCGAGGTTGGGCATCGGTCGGTGCGCGCGAACGGCGCGCGATGTGTAAAAAAGCAAGGCTCGCATCATAAGCCAGCGCGGGGCCGCGGGCGAGCACGGCGCGCGAATCGGCCCGATTGGCGGGCGTTTGCAAGGAACGCGGGGCTGGTGCGGAACGGGAACGTTCGCTGCGTCGGAAACGGAACCGGAAGCGAAACGCATGTTTCCCGGGCGCGGGCCGACGGCCGATGTAAGCGGATGTATGTCAACCGTCAGCAAATGCAAGCTTGGGTAACAGTCGGCGTTTCCGGCGAACCGGCCGCGGCACGGGCCGGTCTGTCTACCAACTGCCGCATGTTGCGGCGGGGCGGTGCGGCCCGTTTCGATGGCCGCGCCGGCCACTTCCCCGAGGAGAAATGCTATGACCACGATTCGCAAAATGCTGATGGGCGCTGCGCTGGTGACGACGACCGTGTTCGCGGCGACTTCCGCGATGGCCCAAGCGGGCGGTGGCGGCGCGGCTGGCGCTGGCGGCCAGTCGGGCGGCACCGGTGGCAACGACGCCGCGCCGACCGCGCCGGGCAACGGCACGCCGCCCAACAGCGGCGCGATGAGCGCGCCGGGCGCCAAGCACACGATGAAGCATCACGCCAAGACGCGCGCCAACAGTTCGGCGCACGGCGCCAATTCGAAGGCGGGCGATGCGGTGAACGGCAACACGAACGGCATGTCGCCGGCCGGCAATGGGACATCGGGCACGCCGGGCACCGGCCAGTCGCAGTAAGCGGCGCGGCGGCGGGCCGGGACGCCGATCCGCCGCCGTGGCCGGGCCTGAAAACGGCAACGGGCCGGAGATCGCTTCGTGCGATGTCCGGCCCGTTGTGCGTGTGCGGCGCCCGAGCGGGCGCGGCGGTGACGGCGGTTACTGACGCTGCTGCGGCTGGCGCGCGGCCGGGTTCTGCGGCGCGGCCTTGGCCGGCGCGGGCACCATGAAGATGCCGCGCAGCCAGGCGGCGAGCCGCGTGAACACGTCGTGCGGCTCCTCGACGAAGATTTCCGGCTTCAGCAGGCGCAGGTATTCCATGATCTGCTGCGCTTCCTGCTTCTGGAACGAGCCATGCGACAGCCCGAGCCGCAACAGCCCGCGCAGCTCGCCGAGCTTCTCGCGCGCCGTGCTGCCCACGCTCATCTCGCAGGCCAGCTTGGCTTCGTACACGCGTTGGCGCAGCGATTCGGCCAGACGCCAGGCCGGCGTCTGCATGCGTTCCTCGAGCGTCTGGATGTCGTGCACGGCCGATTTGATCTGCGCGGCCAGCGGATCGACCAGCGAGGCGTCGCCCTGGGCTTCCGTGACGATCGCGGCGGCCCAGTCGTGGCAGGCCTTCAGCAGCTCGTCGGGGGTCCATTCGCTGCGCGAGGCGAAGCCGAAGCCGAACGTTTCGGCCTGACGCATCAGGATCTCCACCACGTTCGGGAATTCCTTGTCGAGCGTGCGCTTGGCCCAGGCGTACTGGCCGCCCTGCAACATGCGCTGCACGGCGTGCTCGGTGAGCGGCACCATGTTGTCGAGCAGCTTGGCGCGTAGGAAATCCTCGAACGAGGGCGTCGCGAACTGCGGATCGAGCTTCAGCGAGACACGCACGAACGCATCGAAATCCTTGCGCAGCGACGTGATGGTGTCGTCCTTGATCGACAGCGTGATATGACCCATGAATTTCTCGGAACGCGGTGGCTGCCGGCGTCGACCGCGCGCCGGCACGCGCCGCCCGCATCGGCCGGCCGCGGCTGATGCCGGCCGGCTCCGTCGCGATTGGCGCCAGGAGGGTTTTCCTCTCTTATCGGCGCGTGCGGACGAAACTTGAGGCCGCGGGCGGGGGCGTGTAGGTTCCGTGCGCGGCAGGCTCGGCCGGTTCGGCGGAGCCGGGTTCGGGCGGCCGCCGCGCGCCGGCGTACGCAGGCCGGGCCGCGGCGGGCCAGGATCCGCCAAGGCCGTGTTTGGCCCGCGAACGGTTCCGGCGGGGAGGCGGGGCAGCGAGAGCCGCAGCCGCAGCCGCAGCCGAAGCGGGGCGGTACGCCCCGAAGCCTCAGGCCGGCAGCCAGCGCGGCATCACCACGCCCTGCCAGACGAAGAACACCGCCAGCCCGACGGCGATCGTCAGCAATGGCCGGCGCGTGGCGGCCGAGACGGCCACCGCCGCCAGGCCGCCCACCAGTTGCGGATTGCGCAGGCCGAGTTCGACGCCGCCGCCGTGCGGCGCGACCGTCATCGGCACGATGATCGCCGTCAGCACCGTGACGGGCACGAAGCCGAGCGCGGTGCGCACCAGCGGCGGAAACACCAGCCGCTCGCCGAACAGGAACAGCGTCGTGCGGATCGCATAGGTGACGGCGGCCATGCCGAGCAGGATCAGGACATAGCTCACGATGCGGCCCCCGAACAGCGGCGCGCACGGACGTGATCGCGCAGCGACAGCGCCACGCCCACCGTCACGCCCGCCACCACGGCGGCCAGCAGGTTCAACTTGTAGGGCAGCGCGTGGCAGAGCTGGGCAATCACGCCGGCCGTGGCGGCCGCGGCCAGATAGCGGAACGCGGCCAGTTGCGGCACCACGATCGCGATGAACGTGGCGGCCATCGCGAAGTCGAGCCCGAGCGCCTGCAGGCCCGGAAACGCCGCGCCGAACAGCAGCCCGACCACGGTCCAGATCTGCCAGTTCACGTACATCGCCACGCCGGAGCCGAGGAAGTAGTGCGGCCCCATGTCGCCGGGACGCGTATGGCGGTAGCGCGCGTAGGCCACCGCGAACACCTCGTCGGTCATCAGCGCGCCGAGCGTGGCGCGCCAGCGCAGCGGCAGGTGCGCGACATACGGCGCGAGCGTGGCCGAATACAGCAGATGGCGCAGGTTGACGATCAGCGTGGTGGCGATCACGACCAGCGCGCCGGCGCCGCCGGCCAGCAGGCCGATCGCGATGAACTGCGCCGAGCCGGCGAACACGATCAGCGACATCAGCTCGCCGTGCCACCAGGCCAGCGGCCCGGCCGTGACGAGCGTGCCGAAGATCACGCCGAACGGCGCGGCGCCGACCATCATCGGGAACGTATCGCGCGCGCCGTCGGCGAATTCGCGCAGCGGGCGCGGCGCGGGGGATGGATTGGGGTGAGACGGGTTCAACGGTGAGTCCTCCTGGAACGCCGAGCATAGCGAAGCGGCGGCAGGCGGGCTTGTACGTTCTTGCGGGGGCGGCGCGCCTACTTCTTCGCGCTCTGCCAGCGGCCGGGCGGCACGCCGAACATGCGCTTGAAGTGGCGCGTGAAGTGGCTCTGATCGACGAAGCCGCTGGCGGCCGCCACGTCGGCCACGGCCAGGCCCGCGCGCACCGTGGCGGCGGTGGCCTCGATGCTGCCGCTCTCGAACACGGTGCGCCAGGCGATGTCCCGCTCGGCGAGCGCGCCGAGCACCCACGGGCGGAACGCGCAGCGCTCGTCCACCATCGACAGCGGCAACGGCCGCTTCCGCCACGCCTCGCTGCCGCGGCCTGCCACCCACACCAGCGGTTCGACGCGGATCACGTCGCCGGCCGCCTCGCTCGCCACCGATTCCACCAGCGCCACGTCCACCCGGCCCGCGGCCAGCGCCTCGCTCAACTCGGCCGACGCCGCGCACACCAGCGACAGCTCCACCTGCGGATGCGCCTGCGCGAACGCCTTCATCGCCGGCGCGAGCGGCGTGACGAGGTCGAACGGCACGCCGACCCGCAGGCTGCCGCGCAACGCGTCGGCCTGCATGTCGGACCAGATGTCGTCGTTGAGATGCAGCAACTGGCGCGCCTTGACGAGGAACGGCTCGCCCTGGCGCGACAGCGCGAGCTTGCGCGTTTGACGCACGAACAGCAGGCAGCCGAGCGTGTCCTCCAGGCGCTTCACCTGCTGGCTGACGGCGCCTTGCGTCATGTGCAGCCGGTTCGCGGCGACGGTCATGCTGCCGCAGTCGGCCACGGCCACGAAGGTGCGGATCAGATCGAGATCGAGGTTTCGGGTCATCGGCGCATTATGCGGCGTAATGGATCGCATCAATATTATTGGTTTTCCTGATGAATCGCGGCTCGCTACAGTCGGTGTTTTGACCGACAGGACCGCACCGATGGCTGCCGCTTACGCTCCGCTGTTTCTCTTCGTCGTGGTGGCGACCGTCACGCCCGGCGGCGCCACCACGCTGGCCACGGCGTCGGGCGCGCGCTTCGGCTTCGTGCGCTCGGTGCCGATGATGCTGGGAATCGCGCTGGGGCTGGCGTCGCTTGCGGCGTTCGCCGCGCTCGGGCTGGCCAGCGTGCTGCTGGCGATGCCCGCGCTGCAGACGGCGGTGAAGGCGATCGGCTCGGCCTATCTGCTGTGGCTCGCCTGGCGCATCGCGCGCAGCGGCCCGATGAATGCGGGCGAGGGGCCGGCCCGGCCGATCACGCTCGTCAACGGCGCGATGCTGTTGTGGCTCAACCCGAAAAGCTGGGCGATGACGGTGGGGGCGGCGGCTTCGTTCGCCCTGCTGGCGAACAGCCCGGGCCGGCTGGCGCTGCTGCTCGCGGTGTCGTTCGCCGTGGCGGCGAGCGCGTCGCTGGCGTTGTGGTGCTCGCTCGGCGCGCTGCTGGCGCGGATGTTCCGCACGCCGCGGCAGTGGCGCGCGCTCAATCTGGTGCTGGGGGCGCTGCTGGCGGGATCGGTGATCCTGACGTGGCGCTGAGGAGGCCGAACCGTTTCCGGCGGGGCCGCCGCGTCAGTCGTCGCCCGCGCCGGCCGCCAGCAGCAGGTCGATATAGTCGTTCGCCACGCGCAACGCCGATTTCGTGTCGAACGGCTGGCCGGAGGTCGCGCCGCGCAGCCACAGGCCGTCGATGATGGCGGCCAGGCCGGTGGCCGCGCGCCGGGCCGCCGCCACCGGCAGCGCGTGCTTGAACTCCGCGCACAGGTTCGAGTAGAGCCGCCGCGTATTCAGGCGCTGCAACCGGCCCAGCGCGGGCTGATGCATGCTCTCGGCCCAGAACGCGAGCCAGGTCTTCATGACGGGCGAACTGACCTGCGAGACGTCGAAATTCGCGGCGACGATGGCGCGCAGCCGGGCGCGCGGCTCGTCCCGCGCCGCGAGGCGGCGGCGCTGCGTGGCCGTCCACAGATCGTGCAGGATATGGCGCATGGTGGCCTCGAGCAGGCCGTCCTTGCCGCCGAAATAATGGCTGACGATGCCGGTCGAGATGTTGGCGCGTTGCGCGACCAGCGCGAGCGTGGTGCCGGGCAAACCTTCGTGCTCGATGGTCTGCAAGGTCGCATCGATCAGTTGCGCGCGCCGCACTTCGCGGATTCCAATTTTTGGCATGATGATGCGTGGAGGTTGCCGAACGGGTTGCCGAATGCCCGCCATCTTATGCGGACATTGAATTCCCGATCAATCGGCAAACCGGCCCGGCCGCGTGCAATGCGCGGTTTGGCAGAGAAAATTGAAGCCTCGTTCAAGAAAATGCCTTATTGCATAAGGCTTTCATAAAAACCGCTCGACCTGGCCAAGTCGTTTTTGGAAAGGCGCGTGTCGCAAAACCTCGGTTCCGCCGATTTTATTCCACGAATGATTCACTACATGGGATTTGCAGCGCGCCGGCCGTCTCGGGCAGGGCGCGATGCGGGCCCGAGACACGGCGCCGCGCGTTCGATCGCGCGGCGCGCATTCCAGACCGCTGCATGCGGCGCACCTTGCCTCCGATCACGCCATGTCCGACTTGTCCGATTACGCGTCACCCGTCATGCCCCTGCTTGGCAGCCCGCTGCCGGCCGGCGGCGCACCGGCCAGGCATTTCGGTTTCCTGACGTTGCCCGGCTTTTCGATGATCGCGTTCACGAGCGCCGTCGAGGCGTTGCGGATGGCGAACTACGTGGCGCGGCGCGAGCTGTATCGATGGACCGTGTATTCGGCCGACGGCGAGCCGGCGGCGGCCAGCAACGGCATCGCGGCACGTCCCACCCATCGCCTCGATCCCGGCGCGGCGTGGCCCGACGTCCTGATCGTCTGCGGCGGCGTGCGCATGCGCGAAGCGGTGGATGCGCCGACGCGCGCCGTGCTGCGCCGCGCGGCCGCGCACGGCGTGACGCTCGGCGGCATCTGCACGGGCGCTTATGCGTTGATGGCGGCCGGCCTGCTCGACGGCTATCGCTGCGCCACGCATTGGGAGCAGCTCGCCGCGCTGCACGGCGAATTTCCGGCGGTGCGGTTCGCCAACGAACTGTTCGTGGTGGATCGCGACCGGCTGACCTGCACGGGCGGCGCGGCGCCGCTCGACCTGATGCTGCATCTGATGCGCGAGCAGTTCGGCGCGGAGCTGGCCGCGGCGGTGTCGGCGCAGTTCGTGCTGCAACAGGTCAGGGATGCCCATCATCCGCAGCCGGTGCCGGTCGGTTCGCGCGTCGGTTTTTCGCGCACCGAGCTGGTGGAGGCGGTGCGCCTGATGGAGGCCAATGTGGAGGAGCCCTTGCCGCTGCCCGAGCTGGCGCGGCTGATCGGCATGTCGGAGCGCAACATGCAGCGCATGTTCCGGCATTACCTCGACATCGCGCCCACCCAGTATTACGTGGGCACGCGGCTCAAGCGCGCGCGCTCGATGCTGCGCGGCACCGATCTGTCGATCGCGCGCGTCACCGCGCTGTGCGGCTTCCAGTCCGCCTGCCATTTCAGCAAGGCCTATCGCACGCTGTTCGGCCATGCGCCGAGCCACGAACGGCGCGCCGCGCCGTCGCCCACCCCGATTCCGCTGGCCGCCTAGACGGCCGAGCGCCCGGCCGGATCTCCGGCTCCATCACGCCTACCACCTGCAACCCGTACGGGAGTCCTTCATGTTGACGCGATTCAAGCAATCCAAGGCCGCAGCAGCCGTTCAGGCGCTGAGCGCGATGTCGTTGATGGGCGCGCTGGCCGCGCCGGCGCAGGCCGCCGACCCGGCATCGTGCTCCGCCGTGCGCTTCGCCGACGTCGGCTGGACCGACATCGCCGCCACCACCGGCCTCGCCTCGAGCGTGCTGGCCGGGCTCGGCTACAAGCCGACCAAGACGATCGCATCGGTGCCGATCACGTTCGCCGGCGTCAAGAGCGGGCAGATCGACGTGTTCCTCGGCTATTGGTCGCCCACCATGGATCCGATCGTCGCGCCGTTCACGCAGGCCCACGCGTTCACGGTGCTGCCCACGCCGAACCTGACCGGCGCGAAATACACGCTGGCCGTGCCCGATTACGAATACGCGGCCGGGCTGCGCTCGTTCGCCGACATCGCCAAGTTCGCGGACAAGCTGCAAGGCCATATCTACGGCATCGAGCCGGGCAACGACGGCAACCGCCTGATCCAGAAGATGATCGACGGCAACCAGTTCGGCCTGGGCAAGTTCAAGATGATCGAATCGAGCGAGGCCGGCATGCTGGTGCAGGTCAATCGCGCGGTGCGCGAGAAGCAGTGGGTGGTGTTCCTCGGCTGGGAACCGCACCCGATGAACGTGCAGATGAAGATCAACTATCTGAGCGGCGGCGACGACGTGTTCGGCCCGAACTTCGGTGAGGCCAAGGTGCTGACGGTCGAGCCGAACAACTACGCCGCGCGCTGCCCGAACGTGGCGAAGTTCGTGTCGAACCTGCAATTCACGACCGACATGGAGAACCACGTGATGCTGCCGATCACGAACAAGGTGCAGCCCGACAAGGCCGCGACCGACTGGCTCAAGGCCAACCCGGCCGTGCTCGACAAATGGCTGGCCGGCGTCACCACGCTCGACGGCAAGCCGGGCCTGCCGGCCGTCAAGGCCTACCTCGCGACGCACTGAATGCGCCGCGGCTGACCCACCCCGATGGACGCCGATCGCACTGCGTTCGGCGGCCGTCATTATTTCATTGTCCTAAACGATAAGGGGAGACGGATGGAACAGGCTGGACTGCGAAGCGGGCGCGCGCAAGCCGCGCCCGCGCCGCACGAGCATGGGCTGCAGCGCGGCCTCACATGGAAGGATGCGTTCTGGGTCACCAGCGGCGTGCCGGCCGGCGTGCTGTTCACGCTGGGCGGCGTGTGCGCCACGATCGGCCAGCCGGCCTGGCTGATCTGGGTGGCGTCGATCGCGATGGGGCTGCTGCAAAGCGCGACCTACGCCGAAATCTCGGGCCTGTTTCCGCACAAATCGGGCGGCGCGTCCGTGTACGGCGCGATCGGCTGGGTGCGCTACAGCAAGATGATTGCGCCGGTATCGGTGTGGTGCAACTGGCTGGCGTGGTCGCCGATGCTCGCGCTCGGCTGCGGGCTCGCCGCGAGCTATGCGCTCGCCACGCTGTTCCCGCCCGAGGCGGCGATTCAGCACTGGCAGCTCACCGTCGCCAACCTCGGCTTCATCAAGCCGGGCCTCACGTTGCGGATCAACGCCACGTTCCTGCTGGCCGCGGCGTTCCTGCTGATCACGTTCCGCCTTCAGCACAGCGGGGCGTCGAAGGCCGCGAAGACGCAGAAGATTCTCGGCATCGCCTCGCTCACGCCGCTGCTGATCGTCGGCATCGTGCCGTTCGCGACGGGCGACGTGCCGATGTCGCATCTGGTGCCGCTGCTGCCGCTCGGCCACGACGCCGCCGGCAACCTCACCGCCGCCACGTTCGGCGCGTGGAACGGGCAGGGCGTGACGATGGCGCTCGGCGCGATGTTCATGGCCGGTTGGGCCTCCTACGGATTCGAAACGGCCGTCTGCTACACGCGCGAATTCCGCGATCCGGGCAAGGACACGGCGCGCGCGATCTTCTGGTCCGGCGCGTTGTGCCTGATCGTCATGACGCTCGTGCCGCTCGCGTTCCAGGGCGCGCTCGGCACGGCCGCGATGCTCGATCCGTCGATCGGCGACGGCACCGGCGTGGGCGCCGCGATGGCGAAGATCGTGGGCGGCGGCGCGTGGGTGGGCAACGCCGTGGTGGTGATGCTGATGCTGTCGATCCTGCTGATCGTGATGACCTCGATGATGGGCTCGTCGCGCACGCTGTATCAGGCCTCCGTGGACGGCTGGCTGCCGCGCTATCTGTCGCGCGTCAACGAACACGGCGCGCCCACCGGCGCGATGTGGACCGACCTCGGCTTCAACCTGATCCTGCTGATGATGTCGGATTACATGACGGTGCTGTCGATCTCGAACGTCTGCTACATGCTGTTCGTGTTCCTGAACCTGCAGTCGGGCTGGATTCATCGCATGGATCGCGGCCAGTGGGCGCGGCCGTTCCGCTGCCCAAACTGGCTGCTCGCGCTCGGCGCGGTGTGCGGTTACGCCGATCTGGTGTTCGTGGGCGCGGGCGCGGATCTGCAGGGCGAGGGCACGCTGCGCAACGGCCTGCTGGCGATGCTGCTGATCGTGCCGGTGTTCGTCTATCGCCATTACTGGCAGGACCGCGGCCGCTTCCCGGCCCGCAGCGCCGAGGACATGGCGTTGAAGGCGCCGCCGCGCGCCGCCTGGAAAAACCTGCTGCCTTACGGCGCACTGGCGCTCGCCGTGCTGACCGTCTGGCTGTCGCACCGCTTCGCGCATCCGCACTGAGTCGCAGTCAACCGCGGTAAACCGCACCGCGCCGGGGGGGCGCGGTGCGGCGAGCAGTTCATCAATCCATTCACAACCACTCGACAGGGATCCGTCATGAAACGATTGGCATGGGGTGTCACGTTCGGCATGCTGGCCGCCGCCAGCGGCAGCGCTTGCGCGCAAAGCAGCGTCACGCTGTTCGGCGTGCTCGACGAAGGGATCAACCTGACCAGCAACGCGAACGGCAGCAAGGCCTGGCAGACGTCCAGCGTGGATCTCGTGACGAGCCGCTGGGGCTTGAAGGGCACCGAGGATCTCGGCGGCGGCGTGCACGCGATCTTCGATCTCGAAAGCGGCGTGATGCTCGACAACGGCAAGGCCTATTACGGCGGCCGCGAATTCGGCTATCAATCGTACGTGGGGCTCGAATCGGCCGCGCTCGGCACCGTGACGCTCGGCCGCCAGTTCGACACCGTGACCGACACGATCGGCCTGATGACGGCGAACGGCAACTGGGGCGGCTTCCTGTTCTCGCACCCGGTGGACAACGACAATACCGACGCGTCGTTCCATGCCAACAATTCGGTGAAATACCTGTCGCCCGAATTCCACGGGCTGTCGGTCACCGGCCTGTACGGCTTCGGCAACCAGCCGGGTTTCGCCGGCAACCGGATCTACGCGGCCGGCGTGAAGTATCACTATTCGACGCTGTCGCTGGCAGCGGTGTACGAGGATCTGTCGTCGCCCGGCACCACCGCGGGCGGCGCGATCGCTTCGGACGACTATGGGTTCGTGGCGGCCAACGAGAAGATCTACGGCGTGGCCGGCAGCTACGGCATCGGCAAGGCTGTGATCTCGACGACCTGGACGCATGTGGCGCTGCAACGGCCCACCTCGTCGATCTACGTCGATTCGCTCGGGCCGAACAACACCGGCCTGAACTTCGACAACTTCGAGGCGAACGTCAAATACAACCTCACGCCCGCGTTCTTCCTGGCCGGCATGTACACGTACACGCTGGCGCATCTGAGCCAGGGCGGCGCGGCGGCGTCGCTGCACTGGAACCAGCTCGGCGCGATGGCGCAGTATTCGCTGTCGGCGCGCACCGCGCTGTATGCGCAGGCGGTGTATCAGAAGGTGAGCGGCGGCGCGACGGGCTTCGCGCTCGACAACGCCTATATTCCGGGCTCGGCCGGGGTGTCGTCGAACTCGCATCAGATCGTCGCGCGGGTCGGGCTGACGCACGCGTTCTGAGCGGGCGTGACGGGAAGCCGATCCCGCCCGGCGGGCGCAGGATCGGCTTCATGACGATTGCCTGGGCTGGGCGCGGGTCGACCCACCGGCAGGTCGACCGCGCCGCGGATCGCGTCCGGCGGCTCCTCCCGATGGAAATGCGGCTTCAGTGACAGCGCAATAAACGGCACGCCAGCGCGGGCCGGATTCGCGACCATGGCGGCTCGATCCACTCAAGATGAACGCCATCATGACGACTTCCGCTTTCTCCGCCGCCATTACCGATTCCGCCGCCGATTCCGCCACCGCGCCGCACGTGCGCGCCGAACCGTCGATCCTCTACCTCGGCACGCCCGTCACGCTGCTGAGCACCGTGAACGAGGACGGCACCGCGAATCTCGCGCCGTTGTCGTCCGTGTTCTGGCTCGGCTGGCGCGGCGTGCTCGGCATCGGCCCCTCGCAGACGGCGCTGAACCTCACGCGCACCGGGGAATGCGTGATCAATCTGCCGTCTCCCGCCGAGGCGGGCGCGGTGGATGCGATCGCGCGCACCACGTGCCGCTTCCCGGTGCCCGAGCATCGCCTGAAGATGGGCTACGAATACGAGGCGGACAAGTTCGCGCGGGCCGGCATGACGCCGATCGCGTCGGACACCGTCGCCGCGCCGCGCGCGCTCGAATGCCCGATTCAGATGGAAGCCGTGCTCGCCGCACGCCACGACATGAACCAGGACATGCCGGCCGCGACGCGCCTCGGCATCACGCTGTTCGAGGTGCGCGTCACGCGCGTGCACGTGCATCCCGGCCTGCTGCTCGACGGCAATCCGAACCGGATCGATCCCGATCGCTGGTCGCCGCTGATCATGAGCTTCCAGAAGCTGTATGGGCTCGACTTGCGGCAGATTCGGCCGTCGCGGTTGGCCGAGATTCCGGAGGACATGTACCGCAGTCCCGACGTCGACCGGGCGCGGGGCGAGCCGCTGAAGCGCGCGGCGGGCGTGGCGGCCTGAGATGCCGGAGGCGAACGCCGGCGGACCGAGCGGGCGCGCCCGCATGTTAGGATCGCCCGGCACCGGGGGCGCACTCCGCACCGCCGTTCGCCGGCATCGAGGGTTCCTATGCCAATCGATTATCTTCGCGGCTTCACCGCCCCCGCGCGCAGCGATGCGTCGAACCGCCGTCTCGGCCGCGTGCTCGCGTTCGTGGCGGGCGCGGCCAACGCGGGCGGCTTCTTCGCGGTCGGGCAGTACACGTCCCACATGTCCGGCATCGTGTCCTCGCTGGCCGACAATCTCGCGATCGGCGAGCTCGACGTGGTGGCGGCCGCCATCAGCTCGCTTGTGGCGTTTCTCGCCGGCTCCGCCACCTCGGCGATCCTGATCAACTGGGGCCGGCGCAAGCGCCTGGCCAGCCTGTATGCGATCCCGCTGCTGCTCGAAGCCACGCTGCTGCTGATGTTCGGCCTGCTCGGCGCACAGCTCGAAACGCACCACGTGCTGTTCGCGCCGGCCACGGTGTGCCTGCTCTGCTACGTGATGGGCCTGCAGAACGCCATGATCACGAAGATCTCGAAGGCCGAGATCCGCACCACGCACGTCACGGGGCTGGTGACCGATATCGGCATCGAGCTCGGCAAGCTGCTCTACTGGAACGCCGGCTCGGCGGCCGAGCCCGCGGTGCGGGCCGACCGCCGCAAGCTCGCGCTGCTCGGGTCGCTGCTGCTGTCGTTCCTGGTGGGCGGCCTGGCCGGGGCGTCGGGCTTTCGGCATCTCGGGTTCGTCTCCACGGTGCCGCTCGCCGTCCTGCTTGTCGCGCTGGCGCTCGTTCCGCTGCTCGACGACATGCTGGCGTGGCGCGATTGAGCGCCACGCGAACCGCCACGGCGCTTATCCGAGCCGCCGCTTCTGAAGCCGCCAGCCGATCAGCGCCAGCACCGCCGACGAACCGAGCGTCAGCACCACTTCCTGCCGATGATCCGGCGCGTTCACCATCACCGCGAACGCGCCCACGATCAACAGGATCGCGACCATCGACAGATACGGATGGCCCCACATGCGCACCTTGAGCGCCCCCTCGCGCACCAGCCGCGCGCGCAGCCGGATCTGGCTCAGCGCGATGATGAAATAGACCAGCAGGGCGATCGCGCCAGTGGTGGCCAGCAGCGTGTCGAACACGTACTTCGGCGCGATGTAGTTGGCCGCGCAGCCGGCGAACGCCACCGCGGTGGAGGCCAGCACGGCGTTGGCCGGCACGCCCGAACGCGTGGTGGACGTCACCAGCGCGGGGGCCTGGCCGCGCGTGCCCAGCGAAAACAGCATGCGCGACGCGGTGTACAGCGCGCTGTTCAGGCAGCTTGCGACGGCCACCAGGATCAGCGAATCGACGATCAGCTTCGCATGCGGCACATGGAACACCTCGAGCACGGCCTGATACGAGCCGATGCGCAGCAGCGCCGGATCGTTCCACGGCACGACCGAGATGATGATGGCGATCGAGCCGATATAGAACAGCGAGATGCGCCAGACCACCGACGTGATGGCGTGGGCGATCTCCTTGGCCGGGTTGGCCGATTCCGCCGCCGCGATCGTCACGACTTCGGTGCCGAGGAACGTGAACATGGTCGTCAGCAACGCGCCGACGACCGGCGCGAAGCCGCGCGGCAGGAAGCCCTCGTGCCCGGTGATGGTGGCGAGCGGATGCAGTTGAACGTGCGGCAGGCCGCCGGCCAGCGCGACGACGCCCAGCGCCACGAACGCCGTGATCGCCACCACCTTGACGAGCGCGAACCAGAATTCGAGTTCGCCGTAGTTCTTGACGCTGAACAGGTTGGTGGCGGTCAGCAGGACGGTCACGAGCACGCAGTATTGCCAGACGGCCAGCTCGGGAAACCAGCTGTTCAGGATGTTGGCGGCGGCGGTCGCTTCGAGCGGCACCAGCAGCACCCAGAACCACCAGTACATCCATCCGATCGTGAAACCCGCCCACGGGCCGATGGCCTTCGACGCATAGGTGGAGAACGAGCCCGAATCGGGCATCGCGCAGGCCATTTCGCCCAGCATGCGCATCACGAGCACCACCAGCGCGCTGGCGAACACATAGGCGAGGATCGCCCCCGGGCCGGCTTCGGCGATGGCATGCCCGGAGCCGACGAACAGCCCCGCGCCGATGCTGCCGCCGATCGACAGCATGACGACATGGCGTTGCCGAAGGCCGTGTCCAAGGTGTTTCGCGGGTTCTTGAGTCGAGGCGTGGCCGCTCGAATCGTGTGCGGGCGTGGCGGCCTTGCCTGCGTGGGTGCGTACCCCGCTGCCGGGTGTCGGTGTCATGGCGTTGTCTCCGTTGTGACTTCGATTGCGTTGCCGTCTTGCGCGGTTGCGTCTGAATCGACGCGTCGATGACGGCATGAAGCCGTTCTGCTGTTCGACGCGCAAGCCGAGCGTATCGGCGGCGGCACGCGCTCACAAACGAATTTATCGACTGATGCAGTCCGGATCGGAATAAATGGCGCGAGGCTGGCGGGGCTGTTCACGCAGGATGACGAAATTATCCTAGTCCGGCCGGTACGCGCCGCAGCAAGATGCCGACGTGCTGATCTAGAGGCAGGGCAATGAGCAGTTTCAACGCGAAACGCAATGCGACGCTTCCGCCGCTGGAGACGCTGCGGTGTTTCGAATCGGTGGCGCGGCTGGGCAGCTTCACGCGGGCCGCGCGCGAGCTGTGCATGACGCAGAGCGCCGCGAGCAAGCAGGTTCGGACGCTCGAAAGCATGCTGGGCTGCACGCTGTTCGAGCGGCACACGCGCGCGCTCGGCCTCAGCGAGGCGGGGCGGCGGCTGTTCGACGAGCTGCAGCCGCTGCTGTCGAGAATGCAGCACACCCTGTCACGGGTTCGCAACGACGACCGCGAGCCTGCGATCTCGGTGATCTGCACCGACGCCGTCGCCCAATACTGGCTCCTGCCGAGGTTGGCGGATTTCGCCCGCGACTGTCCCCGCATCCCGATCGATGTCAGCGCAACCAACGCGATCAACGAAAAGCGCTGCACCGATGTGTCGTTCGGCATCCTCTACGGCGACGGCGCGTGGACTTCGCTGGACGCGATCCGGCTGTTTCCCGAGATCGTCTATCCGGTCTACAACCCGGCGCGTTACGCCGGGCCGGTGCCGGACACCGTCGAGGCCCTCGCGCAAGCGCCGCTGATTCATCTCGATTCGACGGATTGGGATTGTCTCGACTGGCGCGACTGGTTCGCGCAGTTTTCTCAGGAATCGATACCCGCGCCGTTGCTGACCTTCAACCAGACGGGCATGGTGTACGAGGCCGCGCGGCTCGGGCTCGGTATCGGGCTGGGGTGGGATTTCATCGCGCAGCCGGCCATTCGGGCCGGCGAGCTCGGCGCGATTCGGTCGATGTCGCTGGTCACCGGGCGGCACGATTATCTGGTGCATCCGCGCGGCAAGGCGCTCAGCGCGGACGAGCGCCGGTTTCGCGATTGGCTCGCGGCCAGCGCGGACGCGGATCGATCACGGCAGGATTGAGGCAGGGCCGCGCCGTGCCGCCGCCGCGCTCACGTGCATTGCCCGGCCTGCGCCGCCGGCCGCGGCGCGCGCTTGCGCGTGGCCAGCCAGCACAGCACCGAGCCGCCGCACACGCAGAACGCGCCGGTCCAGAAGTTCGACGACAGCGACGCATGCAGCAGCAGCGCGGCGATCGCGGCCGAGATCACCGGCGTGAAATACGACACGCCGGCCAGCACCGCCACG
Organism: Burkholderia sp. Ac-20379; assembly: GCF_017104645.1. Classification (GTDB taxonomy): domain Bacteria; phylum Pseudomonadota; class Gammaproteobacteria; order Burkholderiales; family Burkholderiaceae; genus Burkholderia. The sequence continues at coordinate 14,016 of NZ_JAAGPF010000041.1, read as the reverse complement.
TTGCCGCGCATGATGCCGATGTTCCAGGCCGAATAGCCGAAGCCCATCGCGGCCGAGGCCAGCAGGAAGTAGGCGAGCGCATTGGCGTTGAACACGATGGTGTGTTCGCCGTCGAGCAGGTATTTGGTCCACAGCGTGAGCGCCACCACGATGAAGAACAGCGTGATGCCGTTCTTGCCCTTGGCGAGCTTGATGGTGACGGTGGTGTAGGCCGACCAGATCAGCGAGCCGGCGAACGCCAGGCCGTAGCTGAGCGGGTTGTCGATCACGTTGGCCCAGATGCTGGCGCCGTCGAAGCCTTGCTTGCCGCCGAGCACCCAGCCGATGCCGGTCATCGCCAGCAGCACGCCGGGCACGATCAGCAGGTTGACGCGCTGGCCCAGGAACAGGATCGCGAACACCATCGTGAAGGTCGGCCACAGGTAGTTGACCATGCCCACCTCGATCGCCTGGCGCGCCGAGTGCGCGTTGCCGATCGACAGCGACAGGCACCATTCGTAGGCGACGAACAGCAGCGTGCCCCACAACAGGTAGCGGCGCGGAAACGTGTCGAGGCGCGGCAGCCCGACCGTGAGGAACAGCAGCACCGACGCCCCCGTGTACATCATGGCCGCGCCGCCGGTTGCGCCGAAGCAGTCGCTGAGGCCGCGGATCAAGCCCACCACCGCGCTCCATAGTGCGATCGCGATGAAGCCGATCAGCGTTGCCCTGGTCCTGTTGTTCATGCTCGTTCCTGCCGATTGCGGGTAAAAAAGTGATGCGAAATGACTGCGGACCGGTTGCCCGCCTGACAAGACAAACCGGCCGCGACCGTTTTTGACGGTCGCGGCCGGCCTGCCGGGGTTGCGCTGCCGTCAGGCCGCGCGGTTCGGTACGTCGATCCAGATGGTCTTGATCTCCGTGTACTGGTCGTGCGCCCAGATCGACTTGTCGCGGCCGCCGAAGCCGGAGGCCTTGTAGCCGCCGAACGGGGTCGTGATGTCGCCTTCGCCGAAGCAGTTGACCGTCACCACGCCGGCCTGGATCGCCCGCGACAGATGAATCGCGTGATTCAGGTTGCTGGTGTAGACGGACGCGGCGAGACCATAGACGGAGTCGTTCGCCAGCGCAATCGCTTCGTCGATCTCGTCGAAGCTCGTCACGGCCAGCACCGGCCCGAAAATCTCGTCCTGGAACAGCCGGCTTTGCGGGCCGACGCCGTCCACCACGGTGGGCTCGACGAAGATGCCGTCCTGCGTCGTGCCGCCGAAGCGCACCGCGAGCTGCTCGCGCTCGGCCTGCTCCAGATAGGCGCGCACCTTGCCGAAATGCGCCTTGCTGATCAGCGAGCCGATGCGGTTCTCGGGATCGAGCGGGTCGCCCATCTTCCATTCGCGCATCGCCACGCCGATCCGTTCCAGCAGCGCGGGCTTGATGCTCGAATGCACGATCAGCCGCGACGAGGCCGAGCAGTTCTCGCCCATGTTCCAGAACGCGCCGTTCACCACGTGGGCGGCCACGGCGTCGAGGTCGCTCGCGTCGTCGAGCACCACGGCCGGGTTCTTGCCGCCGCATTCGAGCACCACGCGCTTCAGGTTCGATTCCGCCGCGTAGTGCAGGAAGCGCCGGCCGGTGGCGGTGGAGCCGGTGAAGCTGACCGCGGCCACGTCGGGATGGCGGCCCAGCGGCTCGCCCACCTCGGCGCCGCCGCCCGGCAGCACGTTGAACACGCCGGCCGGCACGCCCGCCTGATGGGCGAGCTCGGCCACGCGCAGCGCGGTCAGCGAGGTTTCCATCGCCGGCTTGACGACGATCGAGCAGCCCGCCGCGAGCGACGGGCCGATCTTCCAGGCCAGCATCAGCAGCGGGAAGTTCCACGGCAGCACCAGGCCCACCACGCCGATCGGCTCGCGCACCACCAGCGCCAGCGCGTTCGAGCCGACCGGTGCGGTGTTGTCGTAGATCTTGTCGATCAGCTCGGCGTGCCAGCGGATCGTGTGGATCGTTTCCGGCACGTCGATGGTCTGGCATTCGCGGATCGGCTTGCCGCTGTCGAGGCTTTCCATCGTCGCCAGTTCGTGCGCGTGCTGTTCGAGCAGGTCGGCGAACTTCAGCAGCACGTGCTTGCGCTGCGTGGGCGGCAGCGTGCGCCAGCGGCCGTCGGCGAACGCCGCCTTGGCGCGCGACACGGCGTAATCCACGTCGCTGGCGTCGCAGGCCGCGACGTTGGCGAGCAGCGCGTCGGTGGCCGGGTTGACGGTCGCGAATGTCTTGCCCGAGTTGGCGGGGCGGAACGCGCCGTCGACGAACGCCTGGGTCGGCAGGCGCAGCCCGGCGGCGATCTCCGCGTATTGCGCGGCGGTGAGCAGATCCGCCATCAGGCCTGGCCTCCGGTCACGCCGGCCACTTCGCGCTTCAGTTCGGCCACGATCGTGGCGAGCTTCGCCTTGTTCTCGTCGTCGAGCGGCTGCAGCGGCGCGCGCACGGCGCCGGTGCGCAGGCCGGCCAGCTCGCAGCCGTACTTGATCGTCTGCACGAACTTGCCGGCTTCCTCGAGGAAATCCATCAGCGGCAGCATCGCCGACATGATGCGGCGGCCCTTGCGGAAGTCGTTCTCGACCACGCAGGCTTGATACAGCGCGACGTGTTCGGCCGGCAGGAAGTTCGAACCGGCGCACACCCAGCTCGACGCGCCCCAGGCGAAGAATTCGAGCGCCTGATCGTCCCAGCCGCACGACACGGCGATGCCGGGGAATTCGCGCGCCAGCATGTGCAGCTGGTTGGTGCTGCCCGAGCTTTCCTTGATCGCCACGAAGTTCTTCGAAGCGGCGGTGACGGTGCGGAAGAACTCGCGGCCCATCGACACGCCCATCCGGCCCGGGTAGTTGTAGAGCATCACCGGCAGGCCGGCGGCGGCGTCCACGGCCAGCGCGTGCGCGGCGTTTTCCTGCTCGTTCGGCAGCGCGTAGGGCGGCGAGCCGACCAGGATCGCGTCGGCCTTGATGGCCTTGGCGGACTTGGCGATCTCGACCGAATCCTCGGTGCGGATCGCGCCGGTGCCGATCACGAGCGGCACGCGCGTGCCGATCACGTCCTTGGCATAGGCGCCGAGCTCGAGGCGCTCCTGCATCGTGTGCGCGTAGTACTCGCCGGTCGAGCCGCCGATGATGATGCCGTGCACGCCGCCGGCGATCAGGTGTTCGAGGACGTCGGCGAAGGCCGCCTTGTCGATGCCGCCTTCGGCGTTCAGCGGCGTGATGGCCGGCGTGTAGATGCCTTGGAAATTCATGATGTGCTCCCGCGGGAATGAAGAGTAAGCGTGTTGCGCGATCGAGGCCCGCGTCGCGCACGGCGCGGGCCGGTGAGAATCAATGGTTGAGCGAGGCCGCTTCCTGCAGCGACAGCGAGGTCGTCTCGGGCGCGAGGCACACCGACGCCACCAGGCCGACGAACGACACCGCGGCGGCCGCGTACATGGTGTTGCCGATGCCCACCGTCTGCAGCGCGATCGGCACGAGCCAGGTGCCGACGGCCGCGCCGATGCGCGACAGCGAGGCGCCCATGCCCACGGCGAACGCGCGGATGTCGGTCGGGAAGATTTCGTTCGGATAGACGAGCTGCAGCACCTGGGCGCCGCCGATCAGCAGCGCATAGGTGCCGAACAGCACGAGGATCAGCGTGGCCGAGCTGTTCGAGCACGCGCCGAGCGCCAGCAGCGCGAGCGCCGACCACAGGAAGCTGTGGATCACCAGCGCGCGGCGGCCGAGCGTATTGATGATGCGCGTGGCGATCGCGCAGCCCACCACGAACAGCAGCGTGATCGCCACCGAGCCGTAGGCTTCCCAGTCGCCTTCCAGATGCAACGCCTGCAGCACGCGCGGCGCGAACGAGTAGACGGCGAACACCGGGATCACCGAGCAGGTCCAGAACAGCACCACGAACAGCATCCGCTTGCCGTAGCCCGAATGCAGCAGCGCGCCGAGCGAGATCTTGCGGTCGACCGGCTCCTCGGGCAGGTTGCGGATCGAGAACGACGGCCCGTAGACCTTGCGGATCACGGCTTCGGCTTCCTGCTTGCGGCCCTTGTTGAGCAGCCAGCGCGGCGATTCCGGCGTGCCGAGGCGCACCAGGAACAGCAGCACGCCGATCACGGCGGGGCTGGCCAGCACCCAGCGCCAGGCGTCGGGGCCGCCCTTCGCGAGCAGGATGTTGCCGACGATATAGGCCAGCGCCGCGCCGAAGAACCAGATGATGGTCAGCATCGCCAGGCGCGGGCCGCGGTATTTGCGCGGCATGAATTCGGTCAGCAGCGAGCCGGCCACCGGGTATTCGATGCCCACGCCGATGCCGACGATGAAGCGCAGCGCGAACAGCGCCTCGCCCGATTGCACCCACAGCTGCGCGATCGAGCAGATCACGAACAGCACCGGGCCGAAGAAGTAGGGCCGGCGGCGGCCCATCCGGTCGGTCAGCCAGCCGCCGAGGAACCCGCCCACGAAGATGCCGAGCAGCGCGGACGCGGCCACCATGCCTTCCCAGAAGCTCGTCAGATGCAGCGCGGCCGAGAACTGCACCATGGCCACGCCGATGATGCTCAATACATAGCCGTCCATCAGCCAGCCGCCGCCCGAGCGAATCGTCAGCAGTTGGTGAAATCCGTTCAGCGGTATGTCCTCGATGGACGCCGTCGTTGTTGTCATTGCCTGTCTCCTGCCTGATGAAGAGGGCGATCCGGTGGGGCGCGGCGTGTGCCGCCGCCCCGATCGCCGCATGTCGAATTCGGAATCCTGAACGTGGGCTGTCAGCTTTCGAGGCCGGCCTTGCGCTGCCCCCACCAGAGCGTGGCGTTCACGCCCATCGAGAGGAACGGCTCGGGCGGATTGCGGTTCGGCCCGGACGTCGACAGCAGGAAGTCGGTCAGCGCATCGCGCTTGCCGGCCAGCCAATCGGCGAGCAGCGTGCCGGTGACGGTGCCGCGCGTGATGCCGAGGCCGTTGCAGCAGAGCGCGCCGTACACGTTCGGCGCGAGCTGGCCGAAAAAGCCCTTGTGGTTCTGCGAGAGCGCGAGCGAGCCGCTCCAGGTGTAGTCGAAGCCGACGTCGGGCAGCATCGGGAAGCGGTTCGCGAACGATTGACGATGGCGCGCGAGCACGCGTTCGCGGTGGCGATCGTTGGGCCGGCCGTTCGGATTGAAGCTGAAGCTGTTGCGGATCAGGATGCGGTTGTCGTGGGTGCGGCGCACCGTGCTGCCGAACGGATCGGCCGGAATCACGCCCCAGAACGCCTGGCCGCCGAGCCGCGCCTGTTCGGCCTCGCTGAGCGGGCGCGTCAGGCTGGCGTACAGGAATACCGGCAGCATGGTGCGGGCCAGGAAGCCGAAGCGCATGCCGAACGCGTTGTTGGCCAGCACCAGCTTGTCGGCCAGGATGCGGCCGCCGGCGTGGCGCAGCACGATCTTGTCGCCGTATTCGACGTCGGTGATCGCGGTGTGCTCGTGCAGCGTGACGTTCGCGGGCAGGCTGTCGGCCAGCCCTTTGACCAGCGCCGACGGCTGCAGCAGCATCGTGCCGGGCGTGAACAGCCCCTTGCGGTAGAAGCCCGTGCCGATATGCGCCGGCAGATCCTTGCCCTCGATCACTTCGTAGGGCTGGCCGAGCTTGTCGAGGCCGCGCCGGTAGGCGTCGAGCACGGCCACGCCGCGCGGCTCGACCGCCGCCTGGTATTTGCCGGAGGCGCGCAGGTGGCAATCGATGCCGTGCGTGTCGACCAGCGAGCGCAGGATCGACTGGCCGAGCAGGTTCAATTCGAGCGTGGTCCTGGCGGTCGCGATATCGCCGATGTAATCGTCCGCGCCGATGTCGTGCGGCAAGTCGATCGCGAAACCGGCGTTGCGCCCCGAGGTGCCGAAGCCCACTTCCTGCGCGTCCACCAGGATCACTTCGTCGTCCGGAAAGTTCAGCGCCAGTTGGCGCGCCGCGGCGAGCCCCGTGAAGCCCGCGCCAACCACCGCCCAGCGCGCCTTCGAGGTGCCGGCATGACGCGGCCGCGGCGTGCGCTGCGGGCTGGTGTGATACCAGCCGCACGCCGAATCGTCGGCCGGCAGCGAACTCACTTTGACCTTGCGCGCATCGCGCTGCGGCTGCGCGGCCTCTTCCAACGTCGGCGAAGTAACCCTAAGCATTGCTGAATCCAGTGTCTCTGTTGATTGAAATCGGCTGCGCCGCCGAGGGTGGCGCGGGCCGTTTTGAGGGGGCGATTTCAGGCGGCGTGCGCGTCGGGCGAGGGGGTGTCGCGAGGGGCGGAGCGAGGCGGCATCGAGGTCTGAAGTCTGGTTTGGGTTCGAAAGTTTGTCGTGCGTTGCATAAACTATAGTTAGTAGACAAACTATAGTTCAACAAGCGTTCGGAGAAAATTGAGGGTTAACCCGCGGCAACCGGCCGCACCTGCCCGCATCGGATCGAGCGCGTCGTCAAGGAAGCAGGCGTGCGTGGGCCGCCGCGTGGCGCGGCAGGCAGGCGGGAGGGGAACTGGGAGGGCGGTGGGGCCGGTGCTAGCCATGGCCCGGAGCGGGGCCGTATAGTACGCGCTTGAAATCGACGAGGGCGTTATGAAAGGAGCAGGCGAAAACGCGGCAACGGTGGATCCGGCACAGGGCGGCGATCGCAAGACCGCGCTGAGCGAGGCGTTGCGGCGGCGGATCGTGAACATGGAGCTGGCGCCCGGCGCGCTGATCGACGAGGCCGGGCTGGCCGAGGAATTCGGCATGTCGCGCCCGCCGATCCGCGAGTTGATCCGGCAGATGGCGGCCGAGGGCTACATCGAACTGGAGACGAATCGCGCGCCGCGCGTGTCGTCGATGAATTTCCAGTCGCTGCGCAGCTTTTTCCTGGCCGCACCCGTGATCTACGTCGCCACCACGCAGCTCGCGGCGGTCAATGCCACGCCCGACGACATCGCGCGCCTGCACGCCATCCAGACGCATTTCCGCACCGCCATCGAGAACAACGACGTGGCCAGCCGGGTCATCTACAACGATGCGTTCCATCTGGAGATCGGCCGGATCGCGCAGAACGACTACCTGATGCCGAGCCTGCGCCGCCTGCTGATCGATCACGCGCGGCTCGGCAAGATGTTCTACCGCTACCCGACCACCTCCACGATGCAGCAGACGCTCGAAACCGCCGTGGTGCAGCACGACCAGATCATCGAGGCGATCGAACAGCACGACGCCGACAAGGCCGGGCTGCTGGTGCGCGAGCATTTCGAGCTGTCGCGCCGCCGGATGACCGAATACGCCGCGCCGCAGGGCATGGCCGTGTCGGTGAATCTGGAAGACCCCGTGCTGGGCCGGGATCGCGGCTAGCGTGACCAGGGCGGCAAGGCGCACGGCGTGACGGCTTCGCGATTAAACCGATTGACTCTCTAGCGGCTTCAGGGTTTGAAATGGCGGGTGCGCATCGTCGCGCTTCCCATCAGGAGGACCCATGACCTCATGCAATCACCAACACGCCGGCGCCCATCCGCACGCGCACGGCCCGAATTGCGGCCACACCGCGATCCAGCACGGCGACCACGTGGATTACCTCCACGACGGCCACCTGCATCATCCGCACGGCGATCATGTCGACGAGCACGTCATCGAGGTGAGCAGCCGCAACCCCGATCAATGCACGCCGAACCACCAGTGCGCGGGTCATGAACCGGGGCATGTCCACGGCCCCGGCTGCGGCCATGAAGCGGTACCGCACGGCGATCACGTCGATTATCTGGTCGATGGCCATCTGCATCATCCGCACGGCGACCATTGTGACGATCACGGCCCGGTGGAACTGGCGTGACGAGCGCGCCGGCGGCGCGGCTTGCCGGCCCGCCACCGGCGCAACCGCCGGCGCGATCCGCCCCGGCGCGGATCATTACAAATTCTTGCCAACCCCGGCGCATGCTGCTCTAATTCGCCGGCGCAGTGCCGTTCATCTACGCAAAACACAACATGCCAATTCGGGGAATCCGATTTTTTCGCAAGGAAAAAATTCGGGTTGACAGTCGTAAAACGAGGTTCGCCCATGCCTTCACGATCCGCCACGGTCCGGCTGTTCCTGCAAGCCCGATACCCCGCCCGGTAATTCCCTCCGTCCATTCCCGTTGTGCCTTGTCGATGCGTTGACGGTTTTGCCCGTCGCCGATGCATCGCGCCGTTGCAACGCTCCCGATCCGGCGACATAGAAGACGATGACGTTCCTGTATGCCTGCACCATCGCATTGAGTGCGTTTCTGCTGTTTCAAGTCGAACCGTTGATCGGCAAAATCGTGCTTCCGGCGTTCGGCGGATCGGCCGCGGTATGGAGCGCCTGCCTGCTGTTTTTTCAGGTGCTGCTGGTTTGCGGTTATCTCTATGCGCATCTGACAACCCGCTTCCTGAGCGCCAGGCGTCAAGCGTACGTGCACGTCCTGCTGCTGCTCGCAAGCCTGGCGCTGCTGCCGATCCAGCCTGTCATTCAGGGGAGCGCGGCGGAACACGGCGACCCGGCCGTGACCATCGTCGTCCTGTTGGCCGCGAACATCGGCCTGCCGTATTTCATGCTCTCGGCAACGGGGCCGCTGGTGCAGGCATGGTTCGGCCGAGAAAAGGCCGGCGCGGTGCCGTACCGCCTGTTTGCGCTGTCGAACGTCGGATCGATGCTGGGGTTGCTCAGCTATCCGGTCGTCTTCGAGCCGTGGCTGCCGCTGCATCTCCAAACGATCGGATGGTCGGCGTTCTACGCCGTCTTCGCGCTGGTTTGCGGAACGCTGGCATGCCGAGCGTCGCGCACGGCGGAATCGGTGCAATCGGCCGCGCCGTCGCCCGCGGACGTGGCCGTCGAGCGGCCGCGCGCCCGAACGTTGGCGGCCTGGGCCGCGCTGGCCGCCTGTCCTTCCGTGCTGCTGATGGCGGTCACCGGTTATCTCACGCGCAACGTCGCGCCCATCCCGCTGTTGTGGGTGTTGCCGCTCGGGCTGTATCTGCTCAGTTTCATCGTGTGTTTCGAAGGGCGGATGGGATACCGGCGGCGCCTGTGCATCCCGCTGCTGCTGCTCTCGCTGGCCGGCATGACGGCCGGGTTCCTCGGGCTGTTGCCGCAAGACTCGCTGGCGCTGCCGATCGCCGTGTTCAGCGCGGGGCTGTTCTTCGCTTGCATGGTCGCGCATGGCGAGCTCGCCAGGCGCAAGCCGCACCCCCGCCATCTGACGTCGTTCTATCTTGCGCTGTCGGTCGGCGGCGCGATCGGCGGCGTGTTCGCGGTATTCGTCGCGCCGAGTTGCTTCAATGGCGACCACGAACTGCCGATAGGGATGGCCGCGATGGCCATCCTTGCGCTGCTCGTCGTGTATCGAAGCCTGCCGGTCGCGGCGGGCAAGCCGGCCGGCGCGGCGGCATGGCTGGGGCTGACGGCGACCACAACGGTGGCCGGAGCCCTGATTGCGTGCCTGTGCTACGGCTCGTTCTTGCGGCTCTCGAGCACGCGGCTTTCCGTCAGGAATTTCTATGGCACGCTGGCGGTCAGCGATCGCGGCGCCGGGGAGCAGGCCAAACGCGGGCTGTCGAACGGTTTGATCGCGCATGGCGAGCAGTATCTGGCCGCCGACCGCCGCGCCTGGCCGACCACCTATTACGGCGCGCATTCCGGCGTCGGCATGGCGATCCTCGCCAACCGGACGACGCAACCGCAACGGGTGGGCGTGATCGGGCTGGGCGCCGGCACGCTTGCGGCGTATGGCCGCCCGGGCGACGACTACCGCTTCTACGAGATCAATCCGCTCGTCATCCGCATCGCGCGTTCCGAGTTCAGTTTTCTGTCGGACTCTCCGGCGCAGGTTTCCGTCGCATCGGGCGACGCACGGCGGACGTTGACGCAAGAAGCGCCTCAACGGTTCGACGTGCTGGTGGTCGACGCCTTTTCGGGCGATGCAATTCCGGTTCACTTGCTGACCCGGGAAGCATTCGCGATTTATTTCCGCAACCTCAAGCCCGGCGGCATGCTGGCCGTGCACGTCACGAATCATTATCTCGATCTCGCGCCGATCGTCGCGCTCGATGCCGCGCTATACGGGCGGGAGGCGAGGATCGTGAACGCCGATCTCCACGGTGCGGGAGGCGGGAAGGGCGAGTTTCGCTCGACCTGGGTGCTCGTGTCCGGCCGGCCGGACGACTTCATGCGCGAGCCGCTCCAAGGGAGTGCGAAACCCATCGCGTTGCCGGATCGGCTGAAACCGTGGACGGACGATTACAGCAGCCTGTATTCGGTATTGAAACGCCAGGCGGATTGATCGGGGCATTGGCGGGAGCCAACAACGCCGCCGCCGGATTGGCATGCGCCGATCCGGTGGCAGGCCGACCGGTGGCACGGCCCGCGCGAACCAGCGCGGCCTCCTGCCCCCCTCAAAACCGATGCTGGATGCCGATCTCCACGCCCTGCGCGTCGGCGCCCGGGTAGGCCACGGCCACGCCCGGCGTCGTCGAGGCCGTCAGCGCGTAGGCCGAGCGCCCCTTGTTGACGAGCACCGCGCCGCTCGCATACACCCAGGTTCGTTTCGACAACCAGTACGACCCCATCGCGCCCACGTGGTCGGCGTTCAACCCGCCGCCCGTGCGGTCCTGCAAGTGCGTGTAGACCAGCGCGAGCGTGCCCGCCTGCGTGACGCGATAGCCGCCCGACACTGTGTAGACGTTCTTGTCGACCGAACGATCGCTTTGCTGCGCGTGGTGGAAGCCCGCATACAGGCGCAGTTTGCCGAAGTCGTACGAACCGCCGCCGAAAAAGTCCTTCAGCGTGCTCGAATTCGCGGCGTTGTCGACCGACTGGAAACCCACGTCGAGATCGACCGGCCCGCGCGCGTAGGTCGCGGTCAGGTGATAGTTGTTGATGCCGCTGCTCGGATGGGTCGAGCTGTCGCGCAGGCCGAGCATCGCCACCGCCGAAAAGCCGTACAGGTCGGGCGTGCCGTAGTAGATCGCGTTGCTGGCGCGCACGGACAGCGTGGCGAAGCTGTTCAATCCCGAGGCGATGGTGGACGCGCCGGTGGCGTCGAACTTGCCTTCGAGCGGCACATAGAGCGGCGAGTTCTGCCGGCCGACGCGCACCTCGCCCCAGCGGCCCGACAGGCCGACCCAGGCCTGCCGGTTGAACAGCGCGGTCGAATCGATCAGCGCGCCGTTGTTCAGCGAGAAGCCGTTTTCCAGCACGAAGTTGACGCGGTTGCCGCCGCCGATCTCCTCCGAGCCGCGGATGCCGAAGCGCGAGCCCGTCTGCGCACCGGACAGTTCGCGCACGGTGTTGCGGTTGCCCGAATGCGACCAGTCGATCGACATGTCGAGCAAGCCGTAGATCGTGACGCTCGATTGCGCATGGGCGGCCGGCGCGACGGCCGCGCAGGCCAGCAGGGCGGGGACGACACGGCGCAGCGGCCGGTGCAACGGTTGACGTGTGTGGTTCATCATTTATTTGGATGTACTGATTGTTGTGATGGGTGAAGATCTCCGGTCCTGCTGCCGGCCGGGATCGGCCGGCACGACACAGCCGCACCGCGGCGCGCCCGCCCGGGCGGCGCGCCGCGGTGCGGGTACGGCTAGTGGCTCGCGTCGATCACGTGCGCGCGGATGTCGGGCGCTTTCGGCACGATGCCGTTTTCCGCGTACCAGGCCGCCACGCGCGCGATGCGGGCCGCATCGTCGGCGCTCACGGCGCGCAGCGGCGAGACGTTGTGCGCGCCGAGCGCCGGGGCGAGGGCGGGCGGCAGGCTCAGTTCGCGGGCCCAGATCCGGCCGGCCTCGTCGCGATGCGCGCCGGTCCAGACGTTTTCGTCGCGCAGCACCTTCAGCACGGTGCGCACCACCTGCGGATGCGCCTTCCAGTAATCGTCGCGCACGAAATAGCCGACCGCGTTGTCGGAGCCGATGGCCTGGCCGTCGGCCAGCACGCGCGCGTCGTAGTTCGATTCGGCGATCGTCAGGAACGGATCCCAGGTGGCCCAGCCTTCGACGCTGCCGCCCACGAACGCGCCGCCCGTGTCGCTCGGCGACAGGTATTTGCGCTTGACGCTGCGCGGATCGATGCCGTTCTTGACCAGCGCGCGCACCAGCAGGTATTCGCCGGTGCCGCCGCGGTTGACGGCCACCGACTTGCCGGCCAGGTCGGCCAGCGTGCGGATGCCCGACTTGGCGGGCACCACGATCGCCTCGTTCTGCGCCGTCATCGGCTGATAGCCGAAGATCGACATCGGTGCGCCGCCCGCGATCGCCGTCACGAACGAGGTGGAACTGCCGCTCGTCAAGTCCACGGCGTCGGCGTTCAGCGCCTCGAACGCGGGCGCGGCGGCCGGGAACGGCCCGGCCCACACCACCTTGACGTGCTGCGCGGCCAGCGCGGCGTCCAGCGAACCCTTGGCCTTGGCCAGCGTCAGGTCCGAGGTGCCCTTGAGATAGGCGATGCGCAGCGTGGTGTCGCCGTTGGGATCCGCGGCCAGCGCGGCAGGGCTGGCCAGCGCCGCACCGAGCACGCCCGCGGTGGCCGCGAATGCGGCCGTGGCGGCCAGCAGCGCGCACCGCGCACGCGATTTCGGGGAAGTGGTCGTCATCGCATTACTCCTTGGCCGCGCCGGTGGCCGGCGAGAACGCCGACAGATCGCGGTCGAACAGCGTCGACCACGTGAAGGTTTTCTCGACCGGCGCCGTGCGGCGCACCGGCAGATGCGGCAGCACCTGTTCGGCGAACCGGTAGGATTCCTCGAGCAGCGGCATGCCGGACAGGATGAACGTATCGATGCCGCGCGCCGCGTAGTCGTTCAGCGTGCGGATCACCGTCTCGGGCGACCCGACGATCGCGGTGCCGGGCCCCGGCCGCACCAGGCCGAGCCCGGACCACAGGTTCGGCGCGATTTCGAGCTCGCGCGCATGCTTCGGGCGCTTGCCGCCGTGCAGCGCGCTCATGCGGCGCTGGCCGACCGAATCGCTGCCGCCCACGAAGCGCTGGTTGGCGGCGATCGCGTCGTCGTCCATCAGGCCGAGCAGGCGATCGGCTTCGGCCCAGGCCGCTTCGTCGGTGTCGCGCAGGATCACGTAGAGCCGCACGCCGTGGCCCAGCGTGCGGCCGTAATGCGCGGCGCGCGCGTTGACCTGCTCGACGCGCCGGCCGATCTCGTCGGGCGTCTCGCCCCAGGACAGATAGGTGTCCACGTGCTTGGCGGCCACCTCGATGGCGGGCTCCGACGAGCCGCCGAACCAGAGCGGCGGCAGCGAGATCGTCTTGCCGGCCGGCAGGGCGAGCTTCGCGCCTTCCACGCTGAAGTACTTGCCCTCGTACGTGACCGATTCGCCGGCGAACAGGCGCTTGAAGATGGTCAGATACTCATCGGCCATCTGATAACGCTCGTCGTGCGGGATCTTCATGCCGTACGCGCCGAGCATCTTCGCGTCGCCGGACACGATGTTCAGCAGCAGCCGGCCCTTCGAGAACTCCTGGAACGTCGCGGCCATCTTCGCCAGCAGCGTCGGCTGAATCAGGCCGGGGTGGATCGCGAGCAGGAAGTTGAGATCGTCGGTGTGCGGCAGCAGCGAGCCGCCGAGCACCCACACGTCGTGCGCGCCGGTCGCGAACAGCGCGCCGGTGAAGCCCAGGTGGTCATAGCCGCGCGCCAGTTGCTGCAGGTAGCGGTAGTTGATCGGGCGGGCGCCCTCGGGGGTCCACGGTGCATGACCGTCGGGCGCGGTCAGGTACCAGAACACGTTCATCGGTGTCGTCATGGGAAAGCTCTGAATGGGAAGTCGAAGGAATCGGGCGGGCGTTCAGGGGCGCGCCGTGGCGTGCACGTCGAGCGGCGCGGGCAGCTCGCCGTGCCGCACCAGCAGGTCCGCCTCGCGTTGTTGTTCGTCGAGCAGCGCGGCGTCGGCCGGATCGAGCGCCCAGGCGCGGTTGGCGAGCGCCGCCTGCCAGCCGGCCGCGTCGATCCCGCCGATCCCGGCGTCGGCCAGACGCCGCGCGTAGTGCAGATCGGAAGAGCGGG
>NZ_JAAGPF010000446.1 GCF_017104645.1 Burkholderia sp. Ac-20379 | reverse complement strand
CCGAAATGGCGGTGCCGTTCTGGGCCGTCTGGTATTCGGTCGGGATGCTGGTGCCGGCGCTGATCGGCGGCGCGCTCGGGCGGCATGTGCTGCGCTGGTAGCCGCCCGCGCTTCGGTTCTCCCAGGCATCTCGACGCGGCCTGCCGGGCAATCCGGCAGGCCGTTTTTCATGGCCGGACGCCCGCAACGGGCGGCCTCTGCCGAAAACTACAAGCGCCCGATCGCGCACTGTCAAAACTACATGAGCCGGGTTGCGCGGCGCGCCGCGCGCATTCCGCCCCCGGTTTTGCGCTGCAACACGCGCATCCATGCGCGGCGCGCGTTCGCCGTGTTTCGGCATCCTTTTTAAGCGCCCGCCGCGACGCTGGCCTGAAGCTTGCTCAAGCCTCGGTGTTGCCTTCGATCGCCTTCGCGCCGCACCGCCGCTTCCGTCGATGTCCGCCTCGCGCGCTATTTCACTAGCACCCACCTTTGGGGAACTGCCTTGTCGCTTAACGTCCTGATGGTTGCCGCCGAAGCGGCGCCGCTTGCCAAGAGCGGCGGCCTCGGCGATATGGTCAGCGCGTCGGCCGGCGCGCTGCGCCGGCGCGGCGTGGATGTCTCGATCCTGCTGCCCGGCTACGAAACCGCCTTCGAACAGGCCGTCGCGCCCACGCCGATCGGCTGGATCCGCGATCTCCCCGGCGGCGACGCGCGGCTCTGGCGCGCCGCGATGCCCGACACCGGCGTGCCGGTGCTGCTGCTCGAAATGAACCACCTGTACGGCCATCGCGGCAGCGGCCTCTATCAGGACGAAGGCGGGCGCGATTACGTCGACAACTTCGTGCGCTTCGCCTCGCTGTCGGCCGCCGCCGCGCGGATCGCCTCGGGCGTGCGCGGCGTCAAGCGTCCGAACGTGGTGCATGCGCACGATTGGCACACCGGCCTCACGCCGCTCTTGATGAAGCTGGCCGGCGCGCAGGCGCGCAGCGTGTTCACGATCCACAACCTCGCGTTCCAGGGCAACTATCCGCCGGGCCTCGCGCCGTATGCCGGGATTCCGTCCGAGCTGCTCGCGCCCGCGCCGAACGAGCCGCACAGCATCGAGTTCTACGGCATGCTCAGTTGCATGAAGGCCGCGATCGTCTATGCGGACCGCCTGTCGGCCGTCAGCGAGCGCTATGCGCAGGAGATCCTGACGCCGCGTTTCGGCAACCGCATGGAGGGCTTGCTCGGCGCCCATCTGGACAAGCTCTCGGGCATCGTCAACGGCATCGACGACGCGCTGTGGGATCCGCTGCACGACGCCACGCTCGCGCAGGGCTACAGCGCCGACGATCTCGCGGGCAAGCACGCCTGCAAGAAGGCGCTGCAGCAAAGCTACGGATTGCAGATCGATCCGTTCGCGCCGCTGGTGGCGATCGGCAGCCGGCTGACCGCGCAGAAGCTGGCCGACCGCCTGTGCGAGGCGATCGGCGCGGCGCTCGAACGCTGGCCGCGCGCGCAGTTCGCCGTGCTCGGGCAGGGCGAGGCCGGTATCGAATGGGACTTGCGGCGGCTGGCGGCGCGCTGGCCGGGCCGGCTCGGCGTGCACGTGGGCTACGACGAGCCGCGCGCGCACCGGCTGCATGCGGGCGCCGACATCCTGCTGCATGCGAGCCGCTTCGAACCGTGCGGGCTGACGCAGCTCTATGCGATGCGCTACGGCACGGTGCCGGTGGCGTCGCGCGTGGGCGGGCTGGCCGACACGATCGCCGATGCGCCGCCGTGCGATGCGCGGGCTTGCCTCGATCCGCAGGGCGAGATCGGCGACGCCACCGGCTTCCTGTTCGACGGCGAGCGCGCCGAGGACATCGTGCAGGCGCTGGGCCGCGCGTTCGATCGCTTCGCGCAGCCGCAGGCGTGGCGCGTTCTGCAGCGCAACGCGATGCAGCGCGATTCGAGCTGGGCGGGGCCGGTGGCGCGGTATATCGATCTGTATTGCACGCTGGCCGGCGTCAGCGCGCCGCGCGCGACGCAACTGAAGGCGAAGGCCGGCGCAAGGGTGGTGGCGAACGATGCGCCGGCGGCCGCCCGTCGCGGCCGGCTCGCCGAGCCGGTGCTCGGCAGCGCCTGAAGCCGCGGGGTTTCGCGGCGCTCAGTTGTCCGCGCCGCGCCGCCACGCGCCCGGCGTGACGCCGAGCGTGCGCGCGAACACGCGGCTCAGGTGGCTCTGGTCGGAGAAGCCGCAGGCGAGGGCGATTTCCGCGAGCGTCATGGTGCTGCTCTCGATCAGGCCGCGGGCCTGATCGGTGCGCTGATCGAGCAGCCATTGATGCGGCGTGCGCCCGGTGCTGCGCGCGAACGCACGGATGAAATAGCTGCGCGACAGGTTGCACTCGCGTGCGATGTCGGCGATCGACGCGCCTTCGCGCGTGCGCATCAGCAGCAATTCCTTGGCGCGCGCCTCGTGCGCGCGGCTCAACTGCCCCTTGATGCGCGTTTCGGTGCCGCGCAGGTTGCCGTACTTGCCGGCCAGATGCGAGCCGATCGTCACGCCGAGCTGCTCGGCGAAGCGCTCGTTCAGTTCTCCTTGCATATCGGCGGCGGTGGCCAGCGCCGCGCCGAGATGGCCCAGCACCGGATCGTGCTGACGTGCCGCGCAGGTCAGGCCGTCGATCGCCGGCGCATCGGTTTCGTCGCCGAATTGCGTCAGCGCGCGGGCCGACATTTCAACCAGAAGAAAATCGAAATTGCCGTAAAGATCGGCCGAATAATTGTCCGAAAAATCGCGGATATAAATCGAATGGGCATCGAAACGGCGATCGTCCGTGCGCATGCCGCTGAAGATCTTGCGGCGATGGCCGCCCCGCAGCGAAATGCCGATCAGGAAGCCGCGCTCGCTGGCCGGCATGGCGACGCGCTCGATCTCCGTGTCGTCCATGCACTTGCGGTAGAACGCCAGGCCGGCGCTGCGGAACTGCTGATCCTTGCGCAGCCGACTCGACACGCAGCCGAACGAATCCTTCGGCGCGGTGGGCGGGGCAGGCAGGGCGGAAGTCGCGGCGGCGGCAACGGTCGACATCGGACGGGTCCTCGGGTGAAGCGGCCGCCGCGCCCGATCGGCACGGCGGCGGATGGCCTGAAAAAGGAAGATCGCGGCCTCGGCGCCGGCGCGCGCGGCCGCGCGTGCGCATCGAGGCAGGGTGCCGGCGCGTGGGCACTCGCGCGGCGTGGTAACGATTTCGTTCGGTTTATACCATCGCTGAATTCCGGCGACAAGCCGCGCGTTTCGGGCGATTTCTCGGGTTTTGCCATCAAATCGTCATCGAATCGAAGCGGCTGCCGTCCATCGCCGGCAGCCGCGCCGAATGCATGCCGGATTCGCCGCCGATTCGGGTTCGGTAATTCAAATATGAATACGAAATGGGTTCTGCGAATCGAATGCGTATTGATATGTTGATTCGAATCTTCATTCGAATGCATTGAAACAAACGGGTGCGATTTGCTTTCGGCTTGTCAGCTTGGCGGCCGGGCGGGAATCTTTTGTTCAAAACAGCCGCCTCGCGGCCCTGATGGAACATTTTTCTTCAATACGGAATGTTACGGCCCGCTTACCATCCGCGCATTTCATCGCGACACGGCGACGTCTTGCCGTGCGCGTCTCGCGTTCATCCCGCGCCGTGGTCGGGCGTCAATTGGAGGCGGTCATGATTAGAATCGGCGCGCTGCACGTCGATTTCGAACGGCGCGAGGTGCAACGGCACGGCGAAGCGCTGCGCGTCAGCGCGCGCGCGTTCGACATCCTCGAAGTGCTGTTCCGCGCCAACGGCGCGACCGTGACCAAGGACGACATTCTCGATGCCGTCTGGCCGAACCAGGTGGTCGAGGAAAACCGTCTGCAGGTTCATGTGGCCGCGCTGCGCAAGGCGTTCGATACGGATCGCGAACTGATTCGCACCGTGACCGGGCGCGGCTATCTGCTCGTCATGCATGCCGCCACCGTGCGCGAGCCGGCGGTGCGCAACGAATTGCCCGCGAGCGCCGGGCCAATGATCGGCCGCGACGACGACGTGGCCGCGCTGCTGGACCGGCTCGGCCGCGCCAGCGTGGTCACGCTGGTGGGCGCGGGCGGGATCGGCAAGACCTCGCTCGCGCTCGGCGTCGCCCAGGCCTTGCGCGAGACGCAGGCCGCGCAGGTGGCGTTCGTCGAGCTGGCCTCCGCCGACACGCGCGAATCGGTGCTCGCCACGCTCGCGCTGGCGCTCGGCCTCGCGCCCGAAGCGGTGCTGCTCGATCCGCTGCAATTGCTGGCCGCGTTGCCGGCCGAGGGCGCCGTGTTGATGCTCGACAACGCCGAACACGTGATCGAAGCGGTGGCGCGGCTGGTCGAAACGCTGCTCGGCGCATCCGGCACGCTGCGGATTCTGGTCACGAGCCGCGAGCCGCTGTCGATCCGTTCCGAACTCGTCTATCGCGTCGAGCCGCTCGCCGTGCCGCCGCTCGATGCCGGCCCCGAGGCGCTGGCGGCGTATGGCGCCGTCGCGCTGTTCCTGCAGCGCGCGCGCGGCATCGCGCCGGGCTGCGCAGGCGATGCGCCGAGCCTGCGGCTGGTGGCCGACATCTGCCA
>NZ_JAAGPF010000445.1 GCF_017104645.1 Burkholderia sp. Ac-20379 | reverse complement strand
CGGCGTGCGCAGCGCGATCGCCGGCGCATCCGCCGCCATCGCCGCGGCCGGGGGCGCCGTCATGCACGGCGCGCGCTGGCTGCCGCGCCGCACCGAGATCGGCCGGTCGATCTTGGTCATGCAGGCGCGCCGGTTCGGCACGCCGTCGATCTCGACCAGGCACTCCTGGCACACGCCCATCCCGCAGAACACGCCGCGCGCCTGGCCCTCGGCGGTGGTGCGGAAATGCCGGATCTCATGCGCGATCAGCGCCGCGGCGAGGGTTTCGCCGCGGCGCGCATCGAGCTTGCTGCCTTCGAATTCGATTGGAACGGTTTCGCTCATAGCCCTTCGGTTCCGGTTGTCCTGTCCTTCCTGCGCGCCCGCCGCCGCTCAGAGCGACGCTTCGAGCCGCGTGTTCAGCACCAGCTCGGCCACCACCGCGTTGTTCGGCAGCCCGAGCACGAACGCCACCGCGTCGGCCACGGTTTCCGGCCGCAAGCGCTCGGCGGCCGGCGTCACGCCCGGCAGGTTGGCGATCAGCTCGGTATCCACCGCGCCGGGGCACAGCGCCGTCGCGCGCACGCCGTGCGCCCAGCCGTCGAAGCGCGCCGCGTGCGTGAGCGCCATCAGCGCGTGCTTGGTCATCGAATAGCCGATCGACACGGTCGGCCGATAGCGCTTGCCGTCGGTCGAGGCCACGTTGACCACGCGCCCGTCGCCCGCCAGTTTCAGCGCGGGCAGCGTCGCGCGCAACAGCCGCAGCGGCGCCTTCACGTTCACTTCCCACATCGTGTCGAGCGCCGCCTCCTCCGGATCCGAGTCGAACGCCATCTCGAGCAGCGTGCCCGCGTTGTTGACCAGCGCATCGAGCCGGCCGAACCGCGCCAGCGTCTCGGCGGTCCAGCGCTCGCCGGCGTCGCGCTCGCTCGCGTCGTAGGCCGACAGATGCACGCGCGGCGAACCCGCCAGCCCCGGCAGCGCGAACGCCTCGGGCCGGCGCAGGCCCAGCGACAGCGTGTAGCCGTCGTCGAACAGCCGCCGCGCGATCGCCGCGCCGATGCCGCGCGACGCGCCCGACACCATCACCACCCGCCCGGCATGACGGCCCGGCGAAGCCATAGCATCGCTCATCAGAAAAGCCCCTGGTAGACGCCGCCGTCGTTGACGATGTTCTGCGCGGTCATGAAGCCGTTCTGCGCGCTGCACAGGAACGCGATCAGGTCGCCGCATTCGGCCGGATCGGCGAAGCGGCCGGCCGGGCAGTTGCGCAGCCGGTCGGCGACGATCGCCTCGTAGCTGGTGTTGCCGCGCGCGGCGTGGCCGTGCAGGTTGGTGATCAGCGCATCTGTCTCGAACAGGCCCGGGCACACGCTGTTGATCACCACGTTGTGCGGCACCAGCTCGCGCGCCATCGCGGCGATCGCACCGGCCAGCGCGAGCCGCGCGGCGTGGCTGGCCGCGAAGCCGGCCTGCGGAAACTTGATGAAACTGACCGACATGTTGACGATCCGCCCGAAGCGGCGCTCGCACATGCCCGGCACCAGCGCGCGGATCAGCTCGAGCGAGGCGTAGCAGTGCGATTCCATCCAGCCGTCCCAATCGGCGCGCGTCTGCGTGCGGAAATCCTCGGGCACCTGCCGCACGCCGGGGTTGGCGAGCAGGATGTCCACCGCGCGCGGCTGCGCCAGCACCGCCTCGCGGCCCGCCTGCGTCGCCAGATCGGCCGCCACCGTCGCGACCTCCACCGCGTAAGCGCCGCGCAAGCGCGCGGCGGCCTCGTCGAGCGCCGCCGCGGTGCGCGCCACCAGCGTCAGGTGCACGCCCTCGCGCGCGAGCGCGGTCGCCGCCGCGAAGCCGAGCCCCTTGCTGCCGCCGCATACCACGGCATGACGTCCTGCAATTCCCAGATCCATCCGTTCTCCTCCGTCTCCGGCGTGCCGGGCGCCGATGCGTCCCGCCGCCGTGCCTGCCGCGCGGCCTCGCCGCGCGGCGTCCGCTCCGTACTCAGTCCCGGCCGCCGAACGACGCCGCCAGCAGCCGCGGCGGCACCCGGAAGCGCCCCGCCACGTCGCGCCACTGCTCGCGCAGCGTGATGGTTTCGGCCACGCCGTTGGCCGCCAGCACCGTCTCGGGCAGCAACTGCGCGTTGTAGCGCGCCGCGCTCGATTCCGTGTAGCCACCCGCATCGAGAAACGCGACGAAATCGCCGCGCGCCAGCGCAGGCATGTTGCGCTGCGTGCCAAGCTCGTCGGAATTGCAGAGCGGCCCGACCAGATCGACCGCATCCACGGCCTCGCGCGCCGTGTCGCGCACCGCGACCGCGTGGTAATACCAGTCGAGCGCCGAGGCCCACGACAGGTGGTTGGTCGACAGGTCGAGGTTCACCCACTTCTTCCTCGCGCCCTGCTTGATCGCGCCGACGCGCCCCACCGCCACGCCCGACGGCCCGGAAATCGCACGGCCCGGCTCGATGCGCAGCTTCGGCAGCGGCAGGCCCTGGCGCTCGGCTTCCTGGCGGATCGCGTCGCCGCAGAGCTTGCCGTAGATCTCGGGCGTCGGCGCGCGGTCGTCGTCGATCTGCGCGTTCGGGCCGGTGCCGTACCACTTGCCGAAGGTCCAGCCGCCGCCGATGTCGATGCACGGCGGAATCCAGCCGGTGGCGTCGCGCAGCCAGGCCGACCAGACGATCATCTCGCGCGCCATGATCGCGAAGTTCTCCGGGTCGTTCGACATGCGGCTCAGGTGGAAATGGGTTTCCTTCAGCACGATGTTCGGCATCGCCTGCGCGCGCCGCACGATCTCGGCGGTCTGTTCGCGCGTCATGCCCCACTTGGTCGAATCGCTCTGCTCCTTGAGCGTGCCGGGGCCGTGCATCGCCACGCCGGTGCGGCCGGCCAGCGGCTCCAGGTCGAGCTTGAGACGAATGCCGATGCCCACGCTGAGGCCGAGGCGTTGCGAGATCGCGTCGATGCGGTCGAGCTCGTCCATCGCATCGATGTTGATGCAGATGCCGTTGGCGATCGCCATCTCCAGTTCCTCGTCCTGCTTGTTCGAGCCGTTCAGCACCAGCTTCGACGGATCGGTGCCGGCCAGCAGCGCGATGTACATCTCGTTGACGCCGAAACAATCGCCGCCCGCGCCTTCCTGATTCAGGATGTGGCGGATCGCGAGGCCGTTGTTCGACTTGTTCGCGAACAGGATCTCGACCTCGGGATAGTGGGCCAGGAAGCCGTCGCGAAACGCGCGATACCGCTCGCGCAGTTCGTTCTCCGACACGATGTAGAGCGGCGCACCGTGCTTCTCGGCGAGCGCCTGCACATCGCAGCCGTCCACCCACAGGTTGCCGTTCGGGCCGATGCCGATGTGGTTGCCGAATTTCACCGACAGCTCGACCGGCTCGGCCGGCGTGCGGTTGATCGGGTTGATCGCGTTCATGTTCTCGGGTTTCCTCATTGAATGGTGGGCGCGGCCGGCGCGCCGGATCTCACAGCAGGCCTTCCGCCGCCAGCCCGCGGCGCAGCCCCGCGAGCGCCGCGTCGCCGAGCGGGCGCAGCGGCGTGCGCAGCGCCCCGCCGCCCGGGATGCCGAGCATCGTCATGGCGGCCTTGGTGGACGGATACAGCGTGCGTCCCTCGCTCGTGAACAGGTCGGTCAGCCGGCGGCCGGTGGCCTGCAGCGCCGCGGCCTGCACCGCGTCGCCGCGCCGGGCCGCCTCGAAGAAGGTCTGGCCGCCCGCGTCCCACACGTTCGGGAAGCAGTCGATCAGGCCGTCCGCGCCGAGCTGCACGGCCGGCGCGCCGAACACCGACGACGGCCCGCAGAACACGCGCAGCCGGTCGTGCACCGCGATCAGCGTCGCGTAGAAGTTGTTCCAGTCGCCCGAGCTTTCCTTGACGGCCACCACCTGCTCGAGCGCCGCGAGCCGCGCCACCAGCGCCGGCGTCAGCGCGTTCACGGCGTTGCCGGGGATGTTGTAGAGCATCACCGGCAGATCGAGCTGCCCGGTCACGTCGCGGTAGTGCGCGAAGATTTCGTCGTCGGTCAGCTTGACGAAGTACGGCGGCAGGATCAGCACGCCGTCGCAGCCGAGCCGCTGCGCCTCGCGCGAGAGCGCCACGGTGCCGTCGATGTCGACGCAGCCGGTGCCGGCGATCAGCGTGCCGCGCGCGCCGATCGCCTGCTTGGCGGCGGCGAACAGGCGTGCGCGCTCGTCCGCGTTCATCGCCCAGAATTCGCCGGTGCAGCCGCCGACGACGATGCCGGTCGCGCCGAGCGACAGATGCCGCTCGATCGACGCGCCGAGCGCGTTGTCGTCGAGGCGGCCCGCTGCGTCGAACGGGGTCGTGATGGCCGGCATCGCGCCGGACCATGTCACGCTGTGTCTATCCATGTCGTGTCCTGGGTTGGGTTCGGATCGGGTGAAACGCGCGGCGCTCAGGCGGCCGCGCGGGAACGGGCCGGCGCGCTGGCCGCGCCGGTATCGCGGTTCAGGCGGGCGCCGGTGCCGCGCGAGAACACGTGCACGCGCGGCAGCGCGACCTCGAACGGCACCGTGTCGCCGGTGCGCAGCGCACGCGCGAGCGGCACGTCGCTGGCGATGCGGGTGGTCAGCGGCGA
>NZ_JAAGPF010000444.1 GCF_017104645.1 Burkholderia sp. Ac-20379 | reverse complement strand
GGCCCGCGTTCCGGGCGCCCGCCTGCGGTATCGTCGTCGCGCAAAGCCGCGCGGCGGGCGTCGTCGGCGCGGATCGGCGCGGGCCGGGCCGATCCGCATCATTGGCGGGAACTCCAGGCGCTCGCATCGACTCCATGCAGCCGTCCGGCTCGCGTTCGGCGGTGCGCGGTTCGCTTCGCGCCGGCTTCATGTGCTTGTCGCGCGCGCGGCCTATCGTCGAAGCGCGCGGTGCGCCGGGCCGGTGCGATCTGGTCTGACGAATGGCCGATTGCAGGCCTCGACCGCCTCGGCCGGCACGGTGCCAGCGCGCGCAGAGCGCGCGGCTGAACGATGCGGCGAATTATTTCTCGTCCGATCTTTTTCCTGAAAATTCGATCAATCGATTGAATTTAAAAGAGAAATCAGGATTTTCCGGTGAATGCGGGCCGGTAAAAAACCTCGCTTTCCCGTCCTTGAATTTGTCAAACCTCGTCCATATAATTAGCACTCGCTGCACGAGAGTGCTAACAACTTCGTCGGTGGGCGACAGCCTGCCGGCATCCTTCAGTGTTCTTCAGTCTCTCAGAGAGGAGTGAAAATGAACCTTCGTCCTTTGCACGATCGCGTGATCGTCAAGCGCCTGGATCAAGAAACCAAGACGGCCTCGGGCATCGTGATTCCCGAAGCAGCGGCTGAAAAGCCGGATCAAGGCGAAGTGCTGGCGATCGGCCCGGGCAAGCGCGACGACAAGGGCGCTCCGATCGCGCTCGACGTGAAGGTCGGCGATCGCGTCCTGTTCGGCAAGTATGCTGGCCAATCCGTCAAGGTCGACGGCCAGGAACTGCTCGTGATGCGCGAAGAAGACATCATGGCCGTGGTCAACGCAGCGTAAGCCTGCGCATACCCGCGAACCCATTCCAGAGAATTCAAGGAGTTAGAACATGGCAGCTAAAGACGTCGTTTTCGGCGATTCCGCCCGTTCCAAGATGGTTGAAGGCGTGAACATTCTGGCCAACGCGGTCAAGGTCACGCTGGGCCCGAAGGGCCGTAACGTGGTGCTCGAGCGTTCGTTCGGCGGCCCGACGGTCACGAAGGACGGCGTGTCGGTCGCCAAGGAAATCGAGCTGAAGGACAAGCTCCAGAACATGGGCGCGCAAATGGTCAAGGAAGTCGCTTCCAAGACCAGCGACAACGCCGGCGACGGCACGACGACGGCAACCGTCCTCGCGCAATCGATCGTTCGCGAAGGCATGAAGTACGTCGCATCGGGCATGAACCCGATGGACCTGAAGCGCGGCATCGACAAGGCCGTCGCCGCAGCAGTGGAAGAGCTGAAGAAGATCAGCAAGCCCTGCACGACGAACAAGGAAATCGCACAAGTCGGCTCGATCTCGGCCAACAGCGATTCGTCGATCGGCGATCGCATCGCTGAAGCGATGGACAAGGTCGGCAAGGAAGGCGTCATCACCGTCGAAGACGGCAAGTCGCTGGCCGACGAACTGGACGTCGTCGAAGGCATGCAATTCGACCGCGGCTACCTGTCGCCGTACTTCATCAACAACCCGGACAAGCAAGTCGCCGTCCTCGACAACCCGTTCGTGCTGCTGCACGACAAGAAGGTGTCGAACATCCGTGACCTGCTGCCGGTTCTGGAACAAGTCGCGAAGGCTGGCCGTCCGCTGCTGATCATCGCCGAAGACGTCGAAGGCGAAGCCCTGGCAACGCTGGTCGTCAACAACATCCGTGGCATCCTGAAGACCGTCGCCGTCAAGGCTCCGGGCTTCGGCGATCGTCGCAAGGCCATGCTGGAAGACATCGCGATCCTGACCGGCGGTCAAGTCGTCGCGGAAGAAACCGGCCTGACGCTCGAGAAGGCCACGCTGGCCGAACTGGGCCAAGCCAAGCGCATCGAAGTGGGCAAGGAAAACACGACGATCATCGACGGCGCAGGCGAAGCCGTGAACATCGAAGCACGCGTCAAGCAAGTGCGCGCGCAAATCGAAGAAGCGACGTCGGACTACGACCGTGAAAAGCTGCAAGAGCGCGTTGCCAAGCTGGCAGGCGGTGTTGCCGTGATCAAGGTCGGCGCAGCGACCGAAGTCGAAATGAAGGAAAAGAAGGCACGTGTCGAAGACGCACTGCACGCAACGCGCGCAGCTGTGGAAGAAGGCATCGTGGCCGGTGGCGGCGTCGCGCTGATCCGCGCTCGCACCGCGATCACGGCACTGACCGGCGCGAACGCCGATCAAAACGCCGGTATCAAGATCGTGCTGCGCGCCATGGAAGAGCCGCTGCGCCAGATCGTCACGAACGGCGGCGAAGAAGCCAGCGTCGTGGTGGCAGCCGTTGCAGCCGGTACGGGCAACTACGGCTACAACGCCGCAACGGGCGAGTACGTCGACATGGTCGAAGCTGGCGTGGTCGATCCGACCAAGGTCACGCGCACGGCGCTGCAAAACGCAGCATCGGTCGCCGGCCTGCTGCTGACGACGGACGCTGCCGTCGCCGAACTGCCGAAGGAAGATGCCCCGATGGCCGGCGGCATGCCGGGCGGCATGGGCGGCATGGGCATGGACATGTAATCGACTTCGGTCGATTGCACGATGGGCGCGCAGCGATGCGCGTCCTGTCCGGCAAAACAAAAAACCCGCAGCGATGCGGGTTTTTTGTCGTTTACGGCGCGGAAAAGGCGCAAGAAAACCGGCGCAAGAAAACCAGAGCGGTCTGCGCCCCGGTAGCGCGTGTTTAGTGACGCGATGCGCCGTAAGGCGGCGTGGCCGGTGCGGCCGGCTGGGTGGGCGTGTCGTCTTCGTTGCTGCGCGCCCAGAAGAAGCGGTCGGGCACCCAGGCGCCCATGCCGGGCCGGAACGCGTCGCGCGCGGCCTGGTAAAGGTATTCCTGCGCCTCGCGCACGGCTTCGGGCGGCTCCTGGCCGTTGGCGAGCAGCGCCGCGATGGCGGCGGCGAGCGTATCGGTCACGCCCATCAGCCGGTTCGGCGTGCGCTCCCAGAGATCCTGGCGGATCTGGCCTTCCTCGCCGTACAGCGTGTTGACGAGCCGGTGCGTGCCCGTTTCCGTCGCCAGGATGTACTCGCAGCCCTGCGACAGCAGATGCGCGATCGCCGTGTCGAGGTTCGGTGCTTCCGCGTCGCCGTCGGGTTGCGCGAGCGCGATCAGCGTGGCGTGATCGGCCACCAGCAGCGTGGTTTGCGGGGCGAGCAGATCGGCGATCGATTCGCGCAGATCGTCGGCGGCCAGCACGTGTTCGTCGTCGAGCGTGAAGTCGGGCGCGAGCACGAGCGGCACGCCGTCGTAGTCGGCCACGACCTCGGCGATCGCGCTGACCACTTCGGCGCGCGCGGTGGCGCCGATCTTGAACGCGGCGACGGGCATGTCCTCGAGCAGCATGCGGGCCTGCGCGACGACGGTATCCGGATCGAGGCCGGTGACCTCATCGCAGGTGGCCGAATCGCGCACCGTGTAGCCGGTCTGCACCGACGTGCCGTGGCAGCCCATGCTCGCCAGCGTCAGCAGATCCGCCTGCAGGCCGGAGCCGCCGGTGGGATCGAACAAGCCGAAGGTGAGGACGATCGGAGGGGCGTTGCTGGACATGAAAAATCGGGGAATGAGAGAACGATCGGGCGGCGCACCACTCGGGTGCGCCTTGCCGGTCATTATGCGTTGGAAACTTGCGCAAGAAATGGTTTTTTTAACCGAATGCAATATCTGGCGGGCGTTTGCGGCGGGTTGCCGCGCATCGGTTCGGGTCCCGGCGGGCGGGATGCGCCGAGGGCAGCCCGATAGGCTTAACAGCCAGGAATCGGGGGCATCCGCGTTATTTTGTCCCGGCTAGTGAGCCAGAGTTGATGTGCGACAGGTTCCGTGTGGTTCGTCTAGAACCGCAATGCTAGGCAGGGCGGCCGTCCGCACGTTACCATCACGTCTCCCCAAAATTGGTTTTTTCCCTGCGCGGCAAACGATGGAATACAAAAGCTGGATGTGCCTGATCTGCGGTTGGATCTACGACGAAGAAGCGGGCTTGCCCGACGAGGGCATCGCCCCGGGTACGCGCTGGGAGGACGTGCCGATCAACTGGACGTGCCCGGAATGCGGCGCGCGCAAGGAAGATTTCGAGATGGTCCAGATCTGAGCGATCTCGCGAAGCCGGTGTTTCGGCCCGACTGCCGGCGCGTCTGACGCGGCGCCGGCAAGACAGGCCGGCCGCGCGGCAGGGCCGCGTGGCGCTTCAGTCCAAGCGTCGACGGTTGCGTGCCCATGACCTTGCTGTCTCCGACCGTAATACCGATGCCCGATGCGCTGCCGAATCCCCGCGGCGGCGCGGTGCTGCTTGCCGAGGCGGCGCTGGCGGAAGCCAGCACGGCCTCGGGCGAGGCGTTGTTCCGTGCCCTGCGTACCGCGGCGGCCGCCTTGCGCGACGCCGGCTGGCTCGCCGCGGCGCGTTATGCCGATGCACTGGTCGCGGCCGCGCCCGGCGCGACGCTGCCGTCCGGCGGCAGGCCGAACGACCGATTCCGCGAGGCCCTGCGCGATTTCCGCTGGG
Organism: Burkholderia sp. Ac-20379; assembly: GCF_017104645.1. Lineage (GTDB taxonomy): Bacteria > Pseudomonadota > Gammaproteobacteria > Burkholderiales > Burkholderiaceae > Burkholderia. Next base: position 115 of record NZ_JAAGPF010000444.1, on the reverse strand, counting down.
CGATCGCCCGCCGCAACCTGCGCGAGCTGGCCTGCTCGCCGTCGCTCCACTCCCATCACGATGCCTTGCGGCAACTGGCCGCCGCCGAAGGCGCGGCGCCGGTCGACTGGCTCGA
>NZ_JAAGPF010000443.1 GCF_017104645.1 Burkholderia sp. Ac-20379 | reverse complement strand
TCATTCTCGGCCTGCCCGGCGAAACCAAGGACACGATCAAGAAGACGATCGAATACGCCAAGGAAATCAATCCGCACACGATCCAGGTGTCGCTGGCCGCGCCGTATCCGGGCACCCGGCTCTACGAACAGGCCGTGGAGAACGGCTGGATGGAAGAGAACAAGACCATCAACCTGGTCAGCAAGTCGGGCGTGCAACTGGCCGCGATCGGCTATCCGCATCTGTCCAAGGAAGACATCTATCACGAGCTCGAACACTTCTACCGGGCGTTCTATTTCCGGCCCGGCAAGATCTGGGAGATCGTGCGCGAGATGCTGACGAGCTGGGACATGATGAAGCGCCGGTTGCGCGAGGGCGTAGAATTCTTCCGTTTTCTGCGGGCACATGAGGCTTGAACGGAGTGAATGAAGGAAGTTCGGGAAGGGCGCTGATCGTGACGGCCGACGATTTCGGCCTGCATCCGCGCGTCAACGCGGCGGTCGAGCGTGCGCATCGCGACGGCGTGCTCGCGGCGGCCAGCCTGATGGTGGCCGCGCCGGCCGCGCGCGATGCGGTGGAACGCGCGCGGCGCCTGCCGTCGCTCGCGGTGGGCCTGCATCTGGTGCTGGCCGACGGCGCGGCGATGCTGCCGCCCGGCGAGATCGCCGCGCTGGTCGGGCCGGACGGCCGCTTCGGCAGCGCGATGGCACGCGACGGCTGCCGGTTCTTTTTCCTGCCGTGGGTGCGCGCGCAACTGCGCCGCGAGATCCGCGCGCAATTCGAGGCGTTCGCCGCCACCGGCCTGGCGCTCGATCACGTCAACGCACACAAGCATTTCCATCTGCATCCCACCGTGCTCGCGATGATCGTCGAGATCGGGCGCGACTACGGGCTGCGCGCCGTGCGCCTGCCGTTCGAGCGCAGCGCGCCGTCCTGGCTGCGGCCGTGGATCGCGCTGGTGCGCGCGCGGCTCGACCGCGCCGGGCTCGCGCATAACGATTACGTGGTCGGCATCGCGCGGACGGGGCGGATGGACGAGCGCGTGCTGCTCGACGCGATCGCCGCGATGCCGGCGCACGGGGTGGGCGAGCTGTACTGCCATCCGGCCGAGGCCGACGCCGAGCGCGGCGATGCGCCCGTCACGGCGTCGATGCACGGCTACCGGCCGGCGGCCGAGCTCGACGCGCTGCTGCACGCACGCGTCAGCGCGCTGTTCGCGCGCATGTGGCTGCATCTCGGCACGGCGCTGTTCCTGCTGTGCGCGATCCTGTCGATGGTGTATCTGGTGGCGCAGCAGATCTCGCGGCCGCTGCGCGAGCTGGCGCGCGTGATGGACATCGTGCGGCGCACCGGCGACCACCGCCAGCGCGCGACCTGGCACAGCCAGGACGAGATCGGCCAGCTCGTGACGGGCTTCAACGAGATGCTCGTGCAACTCGATCACGAACGCGACGTGCAGAAGGAACTGGCTGCCACGGCGCGCGCCTCGGAGGCGCAGTACGCGCTGGTGGAGGCCACCCCGGTGCCGATGATGGTGACCGCGGTGCCCGGCCACGAGGTGCTGCACGCGAACCGTCCGGCGCTGTACTGGCTCAACGGCCGCACCTCCGACCCGTGGGCCTACGGGCTCGATTCGGCGGTGCGTGCGCGCTTCTTCCAGCAACTGTCCGACCGCGAGGCCATCGACGAATTCGAGGTGCGCTGGATGGCCAGCGAGGAGCCGACCTGGGCGATGCTGTCGGCGCGCCGGCTGACGTTCCAGGGCCGCGACGCGGTGCTGACCGCGTTCACGCCGATCAACCAGATCAAGCTGATGGAGCAGCGCCTGGAGCTGTGGGCGAAGGTGTTCGAGGCGTCGTCGGAGGCGATCCTGATCCTCGACAGCGACCGCCGCCTGCTGACGGCGAACGCCTCGTTCTACCGCGCCACCGGCTATCGCGCCGAGAAGGTGACCGGCACGCTGCCGGACTTCATCGTGGCGAACGGCGGCGACACGCCGCTGCTGGCGAAGCTCACGGCGCTGGTGGACATTTCGAGCGTGTGGAACGGCGAGGCCGTGGTGCGGCGGCGCGCGGGCGGCGATTATCCGGCCTGGCTGATGATCAGCGCCGTGCGCGACAAGCGCGGCGGCGTTTCGCACTACATCTGCACGCTGATCGACATCACCGACCGCAAGAAGAGCGAGGCGCGCATCCAGTTCCTGGCCGAGCACGACGTGCTGACCGAGCTGCCGAACCGCGCGCTGTTCACGCGGCGGCTCGGCGCGGCGATCGAGCACGCGCAGCCCGCGCGCGGCGGCGTGGCCGTGATGTTCATCGATCTGGACCGCTTCAAGGACATCAACGACACGTTTGGCCACCACGCCGGCGACGGGCTGCTGCGCTCGGTGTCGCGGCGGCTGATGCAATCGGTGCGTGGCGGCGACACCGTCAGCCGGCTCGGCGGCGACGAGTTCACCGTGCTGCTGACCGGCGCGGGCTCCGCCGCCGACGTGCAGCGCCTGATCGACGAGCGGCTGCTGCCGCTGATGCGCGAGCCGCATTCGATCGGCGGCATGACGCTGCAGGTGGCGTGCAGCATCGGCATCGCGATGTATCCCGACGACGGCGAGGACATCGAAACGCTGATGCAGAACGCCGACGCCGCCATGTATCGCGCGAAATCGAGCGGGCGCAACCTCGTCAAGTTCTTCTCGCGCGAGATGGCCGAGAGCACGCGCCACCGGCTCGAACTCGAAACGCATCTGGGGCAGGCCGTGGAGAACGGCGAGCTGTGGCTGGCCTATCAGCCGTGCGTGCAGGCCGGCACGGGCGAACTGCTGAGCGTGGAGGCGCTGCTGCGCTGGCAGCATCCGCATCTCGGCACGGTGCCGCCGGGCAAGTTCATCCCGATTGCGGAGGAGACGCGGCTGATCGTGCCGATCGGCGCGTGGGTGATCGACGAGGTGTGCCGCCAGATCGCGAGCTGGCGTGCGGCCGGCTTGCCGGAGTTGCGCGTGTCGCTGAATTTGTCGGTGGTGCAGTTGCGCGACGATCCGCAGCTCGTGAACCGGCTGAGCGGCAGCCTGGCCCGGCACGCGGTGGATCCCGCCAGCCTCGAACTGGAAATCACCGAGACGGTGCTGATGGAGAGCGTCGACCGCTACCTGGACGTGGTCCGCGCGATTCGCGAGATCGGCGTGAAGCTGTCGCTCGACGATTTCGGCACCGGCTACTCGAGCCTCAGCTATCTGCACCGGTTCCCGCTCGACCGGCTCAAGATCGATCGCGCGTTCGTCAACGGGCGGCTCGATGCGTTGGCCGACATCGCCGTGATCCGGGCGATCGTCGAACTGGGCCATGAGCTGGGGCTGCGCGTGGTGGCCGAGGGCGTCGAGCAGGCCGAGGAGGCCAGCGCGCTCAAGCGCATCGGCTGCGACGAGTTGCAGGGTTTCCTGTATGCGCAGCCGTTGCGGCCAGAGGGGCTCGCGCCCTGGATGCAGGCGCGCGATACGGCTTGTCTGGACGAGGCGGTGTGAGGGGGGGCGGCCGGTCGGCTGCCGGGCTGTCTTACCGCTCGGCTGCCGAGTCGTCCAGCCTCGCGGTCGTTCCGCTTTTCGGTTGCCCGGCCGCCTAGTCGCTGGACGACGACGAGCAGCCGCCGCAGCCGCTCGAGCCGCAACTGCTGCCGCTGGAACAACTGCTGCCGGTCGAGCAGCTGCTGCCGCCGCTGTAATCGGACGCGCTGCCGCCCCCGCCGCCGCCGGTTCCGCGCATCATGGCGGCCACACGCTGCTGTTCGGCTTCCACCATGGCGGCATGCGCATCCCAGGCCGAACCGGCCAGCGCGCCCGCGCCGAACAGCGCCGCCGACCACAGCAGCGTCGAGCCGAGATCGGCGTCGGGCTGTTCCCGCCAGCCTTCGCGGGCGGCGCGCTGGCGTTCGAGCGCCTCGGTGGCGCCGCGCGTCGGGCCGCTGCGGCCGATGCCCGTCAGGCGGCTGCGCAGGATGCAATAGCAGACATAGAACGCGATCACGCCGAACACCAGATAGCCGACCGGCCGGTCGCGCGTGACGCCGATCAGGATCTTCACCACGCCGAGCCCGATGACCGCGAGCGCCAGCACGCGCGCGGCGAGCCGGGTGCGGTGCATCTCCCGTTCGGCCCAGAGCCAGCCGCCCGAACCGAGCTTGTCGCGCACCGAGCGCGCCTTCTCGATCAGCTTGCGATGGAAGCTTGCATAGGACGCCGTGCCGCCCGGCTGACTGGCCAGCCAGCCCCAGGAGAAGTGTTCCTCCAGCGTGTTCGGCTCCTTCAGCGCCGTGACCATCGCGACGCTCGGCTTGCCGCTGCGCTCGATCCGGATCGCGCCCGAATCGAGCATCGACATCATCAGGACGTGCGCCATCCGCGCTTCGCCGCCCGCCGCGTAGGCCGTTTCGGCCGCGGTCAGGTCGTCGACGCCGTTGCTGCCGTTCGCGCCGAACGGGCGGAAGTGCCAGGTCAGGAATTGCAGGCCCGCGATCGCGAGCAGCGCGAGCCCGCAGATCATGAAATACAGCGACAGGAACGACGAACCCGAGTAGTTCAGGACGTCGAGA
>NZ_JAAGPF010000442.1 GCF_017104645.1 Burkholderia sp. Ac-20379 | reverse complement strand
GGTGGCAGTGTAGAGCTCGGTGGTCGCCGGATCATTAAAAAAAAAAAGAAAAAAAAAAAAAAAAAAGAAAAAATCACCTAATAGATATGCATACTCTTATTCACGTACTGAAGCAGATTCTGCTTCGTTCGATTTAATTCGTTCTCTCACATGACGTCATGTTATTTCTTGCTGAACCCTCAGTCGGTCATCAGTCGGTCGGTCACATCCCACCGTACCATCATCGTCAACCTCGAAGTGCAACACGCTGTTCGCCTCGCTAGTTCTAA
>NZ_JAAGPF010000441.1 GCF_017104645.1 Burkholderia sp. Ac-20379 | reverse complement strand
CACCTCGAACAGACGGTCGCCGCGCTGGCCCAGGCGCTGCCCGAGCTTCCCGTGACGGGCTCGGCCACGCGTCTGCGCGAACGGCTCGCGAGCGATCTCGCCGCGATCGGCGCGACGGCCGCCAATATCAACCTGCGGCCGGACCAGCGCGGCCTCGCCGTGCGCGACGGCTTCGCGCGCGCCGCGCGCACCGCCCGCGTGCTGGCGCGCTACCTCGATCGCGACCACCTCAATCACGGCGCGGGCACGGGCGGCACGACGGCCCGCGAGTGCGCCACGTCGTATTTCCTGATCGCCGGCCTGATGACGGAGCTCAAGCGCACCCACCTGAGCGCGGCGGCGCCGGACTTGATGGCGCATTACGCCGAGCGCGAGGCGGCCCGGCTCGAACGCGTCGCGCCCGGCATCGGCCAGGGCGTGTCGGGGCCGAACGTCGCGACCAACACCGGCGCGAGCCTCGAGTATTCGGTCGGCGTCGGCAACGTGGGCGGCAGCGCATCCGCCGGCCGGACCTTCTTCTCCGACGACGACCGCGACATCGATTTCTGGGAGTCGTATACCGTCGCGCTGCAGGGCGGCGCGGGCACCAGCCTCGCGAACTGGGCCGCCAAGCTGAACGGCCAGGCCGCGTATGCCGCGGGCGGCACCTACTTCGAGCACGACGACCTGCGCGAACTCGTGAAGCTGGTCGCCAACATGGATGCGAACCGCGCGTGGATCACCGGCTCCGGCCCGAAGACGCGCAAGCTCGTGCACGGCTGGGAACACGTCAAGGACGCGATTTCGCACGGCGTCAACCGCAACTACGCGCAGGCGCCGGAACGGCCGTATTTCCTGAACGACCGGAAGCTCGCCAAGGGCTTCAACGGCGTGAAGGTCGCGATGCTGGCGATGATGCTCGACGAGGCGCAGCAAGCCCGCGGCGGCCAGCCGATCTTCGACGCGATCGTCTCGCAGGCCTACCCCGCCGCCGGCGACGTGCTGCGCCAGCGCCTGGCGGCCCGGCAACCGCTGCCGCCCTCGACGCGCCGCGACGTGCCCGATTCGGTCGCCTACGCCGATCGCAGCGTGGCGTTCCGCGAGGCGACGCTCGCCGTCGACGCCAGCCTCGGCCGCGCCACCAGCGGCAACCCGAACCTCGGCGCGGGCGGCAATTTCGACCTGCTCGCGCGCGGCGACCTGCTGCAGTTCTTCACCGAGACGGCCAACGCGCCGCACCAGATCCTCGATCCGGCGCATCACAAGGATCTGAAGGCGACGCTGGCGATCCACCAGCAGCTCGACGCGTCGTACACCGGCGCGCCGCCGCCCACGCTGCGCCTCTACGACCTGATGCGCGCCCGCCTGCAGGGCGCCGAAGGCCCGCTGCCGCCGCTCGACGCGGGCGTCGCCGCGCTGTATGGCGAGGCCGCATCGATCCCGGCGCAGTTCCGCAACGCGATCGCCCATCCCGCGATCGGGCAGTTGGATCAGGCCGGCGCGGAGGCCGAAGGCCTCAAGCACCTGTACCTGAACTTCATCGAGGAAGCCGCCACGCTGCTCGCGCGCAGCGACCGTGCGCTGCCCAAGGCGGCGCGCGAGCAGTTGGACACGCTGCGCGCCGAGGCCTTCGAGCGCGTCAACACGGAAGTCTGGCACGGCGGCTACGCGCGCGCCGACGCGCTCGCCAATCCGGAAAAATTCGTCGCGGCCAGCCAGGCGAGCATCAGCCTCGCGCTCGGCGCGGTCGGCACACATCTCGGCATCGCGAAGGAACGCCTCTCGCACGGCGATACCGAGCATGCGCATGCCGCGCGGCAGGCCGACCGCAGCTACGCGGAAGCGCGCGAGCTGCTCGACCGCCTCTACCTGCCGATGAAGAAGCACGACGTGCAGAAGGGCGGCCCGCTCAAGGAGCAGGCGCTGTGGCAGCGCTGGGACGTGCTGGTGCGCGGCACCGCCTCGGGCGGCGCGCAAGCGAACGCGCTCGGCGCGCTGCTCGGCCATTGGCAGAAGTCGCTCGGGCCGGTCAGCATCGCCAACGACGCGGGTGGCATGACGCTCAGCGCCGAAGCGAAATTCCTCTACGCCGACCACCAGATCAACCCGAGCCGGGTCGGCAAGTTCTGGCAGATCACGCTGACCGCGAACGCGGGCAAGCCGCTGGCGGGCGTGGCGTTGCAGGCGGCGGTGCGCGCCGCGGTGGGCCGGCTCAACGAGGCGCTCGCCACCGACCAGCCGAAGATCGACAGCGCCGAGATCGCGCGGCAGATGCAGGGGCTCGTGTTCGACGCGTCCGAAGGCAGCTCGATCGTGATGAAGTTCCGGCAGCCGCCGGGGCTCGGCATCGGCTCGACGCATCTGCAATATGTGCGCGTGCTCAACAACCAGAACGCCGGCCTCAACCTCTCGGTGACGGTGCCGACCCACGTCGGCCTGTTCACGCCGGGCATCTCGCATACCGATTCCGCGCAGGGCTTCGAGGGCGAGATCATGGGCTCGGACCTCAGCTACCTGATGCTGCAGCATCCGAAGCTCGCCGCGCTGCTCGACCATCCGGACGCCGCCACGCCCGAGGGGCTGGCCGCGCTGTTCGACGCGAATCCGCGCGTGCGCAACGGCTATTTCGCCACCGCCTCGACGATCGTCGACACCGTGCAGCGCTACGCCGACTTCCTCGGCGCCAAGGCGCAGGCCGCACAGGGCGGCACGCCGGTCGCGGATGCCCCGAAGACCAACGAGTTCTTCCGGTATTACGCGTCGGCGCCGTTCCAGCGCGTGGCCGAAACGGCGCGGCAGGTACAGCGGCACGCGCCCGGCTCGACGGCCGCCGCGGCGCCGGCGGCCGGGGCCGCATCGCTGGCCGACGAGGTGAGCCTGGCCGGCGTCGATCTGGCGGCCGCGAAGGCGCGGCTCGAGGGCGCGCGTACGATCCGCGAGCGCACCGCCTACCTGTGCGGCGAAGGCCGGCCGCTGCTGGACGCCTTCGCGGCCATCGTCGGCAGGACGCGCGAGATCAACGCGAGCGCGATGTTTCATGCCGAGTCGCGCGACATCGGCTTTCAGACGGTGTTGCGCGACTCGCCGCGCAGTTGATGCCAGCGCGGCGAGGCCGCAGCACGCGGCCTCGCTCGAGAGCGCCGACGCCCGATTCCGTTGGGTCGGCCTGGAGAGGCGGCGGCCGGATCGACGGGCGCCTGCCGAGGTGCGAAGCGACCTTCGGCGCGGCCGGCGGCCAGCGGCTACCCCGCCGCCTCGCGTTCAAACGGCAGGTTCCGTGGTTTCGCCCGCCATGGTGCCGGCGGTTCGGCAGAACGCCGGGATGCCGTCAGGCGATGCTGGTGATCAGCCGGCAGCCGCAATTCGCCTGATGGCCGTTACGCGCGCACGGCACACCGTGATCGGTGATCGCGGCGTCGCCCTGGGCGATCGCGTTCGGATGAACGTCCGGGTGACGCTGGCACTTGACCGCGTCGCCCAGGCGCGCCACCGGCCGGCCGCCGTAGCGCATGTCGGTGGAGGCGGCCAGCACCTCGCCGCCATGTTCGAGCGTGTCGCCGAGCCGGATCAGGTCGATCATGACGCGTTGAACACCTGGCTGCACGGCAGCTTCGGGCCGCCGTCGATGCTCAGGTCGAAGTACGGCTTGCGGTCGAAATGCTGCGCGTCGGCATCGGGATCGGGGATCGCGCGGGTGCGCTGAAACACCAGCGTCTTGCCGCTTTGCAGGCGGATCGACATGGACGCCCCGGACGCATCGAAACTCGGCGCGCCCCACGACGCCTCGATCTTGCCGCCCGTTCCATGCGACAGGTAGATCGACAGCACGTGATCCCACTGCGCGCGCGGCACGGCCTTCATTTGATCGTTGTCGGCCTGCGGCATGCCGACGTTGAGGTTCAGCGTCTTGCCGCCGGGCGCCTTGCAGGCGAACGACTGATTGCCGCCGAAGCGGCTCTGGAACGCGCCGAACGGATCCTGCGCGCCCTGATCGGCCGCCGCCACACCCGCCATGCCGCCCAGCAGCAGCGCCAGCCCGGCCGCCGCGCATGTCATCGACTTCATTTGATCCACACTCCTATGACCTTTCTGCCCTTCCCGATCAGGGTGGGCTTTTCGTTCTTGCGCATGACGCGGCTGTTCGGGCTGATGTAGTCGCTCGCGAACTGATGCCCCGGCAGCACGATTTCGGCGTGCCCGTGCTTGGTGCCGTCGGTGGTGTCGTAGACGATCACCGCGCCTTCGGGCGCATCGTACGGGCTCGCGATGTGATAGGCCGGATCGGACAGCACGTTCCGGAATCCTGCCTTTTTCAGATCGTTGCCGGCGTCCTTGGCTTCGGCGCTGGCCGGATAGAAATCCACCATGCCCGAAGCCTGGAGCGCAATCTTCACATACTTCCAGCATTCGCCGGTGGAGACGTTGGGCGGCTTGCTGACGCCGTAGATCGGCTGACCATGCTTGGCCTTCTGCACCGCGCCCGGCCCGCTGAAGCTCGCCTGCTTCTTGCCGTATTTCGCGTCGGCGCGCGCGATCTCGTACATCTTCTGCTTCGGATCGCCGGACGGCGGCGCGACGTCGGCGGCCTGCGCCACGGCCACCGGGTGACCGTTGTCGTTGCGGGCCATCTTGACGGGGGCCGGGGCCGGCGGCTTCGCAGCCGGCGCGGACGATGCAGCCGGGGCCGGGGCCGGAGCGGGTTTGGCGGCGGAGGCCGCCGGCGCACT
>NZ_JAAGPF010000440.1 GCF_017104645.1 Burkholderia sp. Ac-20379 | reverse complement strand
TCGACCGCGCCCGCGCGCGGCTCGACGCGCACCAGCTGCTCGCGCAGGACGCGCTGGCGGCCGGCGCCGGTTTTCTCGCGCAACTGGGCGTGGACGGCGCGCCGCTGTTCCAGTCCGTCGATCTCGACGGCCGTCTCGCGCTGGCGGTGCTGGCCGGCATGGACGAAGTCGCCCGCCATCCCGAGTTCGTGCAGCACGAAGCCGCCGCGTTCGCGGTGGCGAACGCGCGCACGGTGCTCGAATTCACCGACCTGTTCCGCTTCTATCTGGACAGCGCCGAGCGCCTCGGCAATCCGTCGGCCCATGCCGCGCAACGCCGCGAGGCGGCTCAGACGGCGCTCGATCACCTGTACCCGGCGCTGTTCGGCGCGCTCGATTGCCCGCAGGTGGCCGGCCTGCCCTCGCCGGACGGCGTCGCGCAGGTGGTGCGCGCGTGGGTGGCGGCCGGCCGCGCGCTCGGCTTCGTGCGGCTCTCGCGCGGCGCGTTGCAGGTGGCCCGCCACGGCGGCTATCGCGGCGAGGAAGGCGTGCAGGCGCAACAACTCGTCGCGCGCTATCTGGCGGACGCGACGGCGTTTCTGATGGAATCGGAGGTATTGGGCGGCGTGCTCGGCCAGGACGGCGGCACCTGTTCCTACCCGATCGGGCGCGACGGCCGGCATGCGGTGGTGCAACTGAGTCACGGCGGCCTGATCTCGCTGGCCACCTATCAGGCGCAACGCGCCTGAGCGAGCAAGCGGCGGCGGCGCACAGGGCCCGCCGCCGCGCCGCGATCACTGCAGCATGAACGTTTCGTACTCGAGCGTTTCGAGCTTGCGGTCGAGCCAGTACAGGCTGGCCAGCATCACCGCGAACAACGCGCCCGCGAAGCCGTAGCCGTAAGTGGCCGGGTTCGCGTTCAGCGTGAGCGCCGTCAGCAGCACGTTGAGCGTCACGAAGCCGCCCACCAGCCAGATCACGATGCGCCGCTTGTCCAGATAGAAGAACACGTTGAGGATGCCCATGAACACCACCTGCATGCTGGCGGCGATCACGTCGATATAGAGCAGCGGCAGGTACAGCGACGGGATGTGCAGCCACTGCAGCAAGGTGGGCGCGGCGGCGAACAGGATCAGCGCGGCCATCCCCTGGATCTTCAGGATTTCCCACACGCCCTCGCGCAGCGCCTCAACCATCGCGCGCTGCATCCGCTCGATGTGCTGGAGCGAGGCGCCCTCGCGCACGGCGTCGTAGAACGCGTCGTAGTACTCGACGAAATCGGTCTCGATGCGCAGCAGGAACACCGCCATGCCCGGAATGATCGCCAGGTAGGCCAGGAACACCGGGATGTCGTAGATGATCGACGCGCGCAGCGGCCCGATCACCGGCTGGCCGGTGCCCGCCGAGTACCAGAACATGAACTTGTCGATCCAGATGCCGAGGTTGTACAGGAACCCGATCAGCATCAGCGACGGATAGCGGTAGCGCTTCTCGAAGATCTCGAACGAGATGAAGCGGTCGCTGTCGAAATCGCGGTAGATCAGCCCGAGCAGGCCGCACAGCAGCAGCGTCTGGCCCACCACGAAGCCGGTCAGCAGGCCGCTCAGCCCGAAGCGCTCGAGCCCGATCGCGGCGATCGTGGTGACCGCGTAGCCCACCGCGAACACCACGATGATCGCCACGTAGCGCTTCATGCCCGACAGGAAGATGGTGGCGATCCAGATGTTGCTCATCACCACGAAGCCGGCCAGCATCAGCATCCGGTAGCCGGCCGTCTGCCCGCCGAACGCGAACAGCGTGACCAGCGCGCCGATCACGGCGGACGCCACCGTCACCACCAGCATCACGGCATGGAAGTTCGGCAGCACGAGATCGCGGCGCTTCTCGAACAGGCGGTCCGACGTGAAGCGCGTGTACCAGAGTTGCAGCGGCCCGGTCAGCACCAGCGACACCGCGATGAGATAGGTCACCGACACCTGGAACTGCGTGACCGCCCCCGTCGGCGTGACGAACGGCACGCTGAGCACGCCGATCAGCAGGATCCCGACGATCGACAGCACCCACGGCCCCGCGCCGATCAGCCCCGCATAGGTATAGGCCTGCATCATGCCCGTCAGCGTGTTGCGACGGAGCATCTTGCGCAGTTCGAATCCGATTCCGGCCATGGTTCGCGGCCTCCTTCAGTGCATCGGGCAGGTCAGCGGCCCGCCCGCGGCCTGCTGCGACGGCGCCTCGATCAGGCGCCGGTACAGCGTGCGATACGAACCGATCATCTGGTCCTGCGTGTAATAACGTTCGACGCGGGCCATCCCGGCGCGCTGCGCGGCGTGCCAGTTGCCGTCCTCGAACAGATCGAGCGCGGCCTCGGCCAGCGCGCGCGGGTCGGCGATCTGCACCACGCGGCCCGCCGCGCCCAGCGCGGCGTCCTCGCCGGGCAGGCCTTCGATCAACTGGCGGCACGAACCGACATCGGTGGTCACCGACGGCACGCCCGCCGCGAAGCCTTCCAGCACCACCAGCGGCAGCGCCTCGGAGATCGAGCTGAGCACCAGCATTCCGCACTTCGGCAGCAGCTCGTCGATCTTCTGGAAACCGAGGAACTTGACCTTGTCCTTCAGGCCGAGGCTGTCCACCAGCGCGCGGCATTCCTGCGCGTAGGCGAGATCCTCGTCTTCCGGGCCGGCGATCCACGCTTCGGCGTCCGGCATGCGGCGCAGCACGGTCAGCATCGCGCGGATGAACGTCTTGATGTCCTTGATCGGCACCACGCGGCCGATCAGGCACAGCGTTTTCGGCACCTCGGCCGCGCGCTTCTCGCGCAGCGGCGCGAGGCGCGCGAGGTTCACGCCGTTCGGGATCGTGCCGGTGCGTTCGGCCGGCGCGCCGTCGACGATCTGGCGCTGCCGGTTGCCCTCGTACAGCGCGATGATGTCGCTCGACGCGTCGTAGCACGCGCGGCCCAGCGCCTGGAAGAAGCGCACCCACAGATCGCGGAAATAGCCCACCTGCGATACGTCGCGCTCGAAGATGCTGCGGTTGTCGCGGATCCACTCGCTCTGGAACAGGTCGATCTTGCGTTCCTTGGTGTAGATGCCGTGCTCGGACACCAGCAACGGGCGGCCCGTGCGGTGATGCGCGAGCGCGCCGAGAAAGCCGGCGTAACCGGTGGACACCGTATGCAGCACCTTGCCCGCCGGCAGCCCTTCGGCGATCCGCGCCAGTTGCCAGAGCGGCTTGTGCATGATCCGCACCGTCCAGAAGTAGTCGACGAACGACGGATCGGTGCAGTGCTTGCGGTATTGGTCGGTCAGGTATTCCCAGGCTTGCTTCGAATACAGGAACGCGTCCTCGCTCAGCGCGCCGCCCGGCTTCAGGTCGGCCAGCATGTCCTTGAGCAGTTGCGCGCCCACCGTGCGCATCGCCGGGTTGCGCATGCTTTCGTGCAGCGCGGCCGAACGGGCGAAGGCTTCCGGATCGCCGCCCATCTTCTTGACGAGCGGCGGCGGCGGGAAATCGTAGAGGTAGTGATTCTCCAGATGCACGACGTTGTCGGGCAGCACGTAATGCTGCTTCGCGTAATCCTGCGGGCGGCTGCCGAGGAAGCACAGCGCGAAGCTGTGCTCCGGGAACGCCCGGATCATCTGGTTGACCCAGCTCGACACGCCGCCGCTCACATACGGGAACGTGCCTTCAAGCAGCAGCAGCACGTCGGCGGAGGCGGCGCGCGGCAGCGCGGTCGTGGACGGTGTCGTCATGGCGGAACTCATTCGCGGGAGGCACTGGCCGCAGCCGCGTCGGGCTCCGGCTGCCAGAAATCGAGGGCGGCCTGCAGCGTCGGCGTGACGGCGTGACGATCCATCGCGCCGAGCAGGCTGTGCACGCGCACGAAATCGCGGCGCAGGTAGGCCGCTTCGGCCAGGTAAGGCAGCATCCGGTCGCGCGGGAAGCCGCTTTCGATGGCGCGGGCCAGCATCGCGTCGGCGGCGTCGAGGTCGCGCAGCAGCAGCGCGAGACGGCCGCGCAGGCGCCACAGCGCGGCGTCGCCCGGCGCGAGCGCCAGCGCGGCTTCGGCGAAGCGGTCGGCTTGCGCGATCGCGTTGTCGTACACGTCGCCCGTCACCAGTTGCTGATAGATCAGTTCGCCGTACAGCTCGGCCAGCGTCTTGAGGATGCGGGCGCGCTCGGTCAGGTCGAGCGAACCGGCGCCGTGCCCCTCGAGCGCGCTGCGCTCGGCCGTGATGCGCTGGGTCAGCGCCTTTTCCTTGCTTTCGAGGCTGCCGTAGGCCAGCAGACGGATGTCGTCGAGCGGATCGGCGAGCATTTCCTGCAGGATCGGCGACACCGTGCGCACCGGCAGCGACTGCATCGCGAGCAGCGCGGTCATGCGGAAATCCACGCTGGCGTCGGCGTTGCGCAGCTCGGCCTTCAGGCGCGCGCCGCGGCCGTAGGACACCGAGCCGATCAGGTATTCGGCGAATTCCGGCTCTTCCACCGCCGTGACCGGCAGGATCGCGCGGTTGGCGGGCAGCACGCGCGCCAGCACGAACGCGCCGAGCGCGCAGAAGATCGCGCCGAACGGCACCGCGAAATTGAAGAAGCCGAGCAGCACCATGCCGGGCCAGCGCGCCGGGCGCAAATGGCGCGGCAGCAGGCGCGCCGAGCCGGCGGTGGCGAACACGGCCGCCACCAGCAGGATCAGCAGGCAGGTGACGAACAGCGGCGTGTTGACGCGCGACGACGCGGCCACGGCGGCGGTGTCGGCCGGCAGCCCGCCGAGCCAGAGCGCCGACATGTCGGGCACGCTGCGCAGGCTGACCAGGCACGCATACCCCTGCAACGCGAGCGCGATCAGCAGCGCCACGGCGGCCAGCAGCGCGCCGAGCGCACCGCCGTCGCG
>NZ_JAAGPF010000439.1 GCF_017104645.1 Burkholderia sp. Ac-20379 | reverse complement strand
GCGCATCGCCTACGTGCCGCAGCATCACGTGCCCGCGCTGCCGCACACGGTCGAGCAGATCGTCGCGCTCGGCCGCCTGCCGCACACCGGCCTGCGGCAACGCCTGCGCGGCGAGGATCGCGACGCCATCGCGGCCGCGCTCGAACGCATGCAGGTGACTGCGCTCGCGCGGCGCGACTACGCGGCGCTGTCGGGCGGCGAACGCCAGCGCGTGCTGCTGGCGCGCGCGCTGGCGCAGGCGGCGCCGATCCTGCTGATGGACGAGCCGCTGACCGGCCTCGACTACGGCCATCAGTTGCGCCTGCATGCGCTGCTCGCCGAACTCGCGCGCGACGGCTACGCGATCCTGCACACCACCCATCGTCCCGACGACGCCTGCCACGCCGCCACGCGCGTGGTGGTGCTCGATCGCGGGCGTCTGGCCGCCGACGGCCCGCCGCACGACGTGCTCGACGCCGCCGCGATCGGCGCGCTGTACGGCACGCCCGTCGAACAATTCGACATCGCCGGCTCGCGGTTCTTCCGCGCGCCACCCGCTCCACCGTTCCCTCCCGCCTGACACACCATGCCGACCGCTTCTCGCCCCCGCCCCGCGCTGCGCCGCATCGCTTCCGCCTCGTCCCTGCTGTTCGCGATCGCCGCGCCCGCCTGTGCGCAGGCCGCTGCGTCGTCGGCTTCGACGGCAACATCGACCTCGTCGACCTCATCGGCAATATCCGCGGCATCGACTTCGTCGGCTTCGGTGTCCGCAACGACCACGTCGGCTACGTCAGCCTCGTCGGCGGCAACGGTCGCGCCGGCTTCGACATCCGCAACGGCCTCATCGGCTTCGTCGACGGCCGCTGCCGCGACTGCCGTCACCGCCCGGAACGCCAGCCAACCCGCCGGCACGCAGGTCATCCCCGCCGTCAACGTGACGGCGCACGCGCCGGCCAGCCAATCGATGCGCGTCGACCGCGCCAACCTCGGCCCGCTCGGCGATCTGAAGCGCGTCGACACGCCGTATTCGGTCAACGTCGTGCCGCAGCACGTGATCCGCGCGCAGCAGCTCAAGAGCATCGCCGACGCGCTGCGCTACATCCCGTCGGTGCAAGGCGACGGCGCGCGCCCGCAGTCGCGCGGCATCCAGGGCAGCGTGGTGCAGAACAGCCGCATCGACGGCCTGAACGCCGTGTCGACCACCGATTACCCGCTCGAGCAATTCGACCGCATCGAGGTGCTGAACGGGCTGGCCGGCGCGCTGTACGGCCCGGCCAACCCGGCCGGCACGTTCAACTACGTGCAGAAGCGCCCCACCGACAGCCGCCTGTTCCGCGTCACGCTCGGCTATGCGAGCGGCACGCGCTTCGAGCGCGAGATCGAGGCCTCGGACCGCGTCGGGCCGTCGAAGGCGATCGGCTACCGCTTCACGCTGCTCGACGAAACCGGTAGCGGCTACACCGAGCACAGCACCGTGCGGCGGCAACTCGCGAGCCTCGCGCTCGATTTCCACCTGTCGCCGCAAACTGTGATCGAAACCAACTTCAGCCGCTATCACTACGTGGCGAAGGGCTTCCCGGCCACTTTCGCGCTGGCCAGCGGCGTGCATTTCCCAGGCGCGCTCGATCCGACCAACGCGGCCTACGGCGCCGTCAACGGCGGCAGCGACAACACCACGACCACCGGCTCGATCCAGCTCAAGCACGATTTCTCGCCCGACTGGCACCTGAGTGCAGCCGTGCTGCGGCAGATCGCCGACCGCGAATCCACCGGCATCACCGACACGCTGATCGACAACGCCGGCAACTACCGCACCACGCTGTCGACAGCCACCGCCAGCCGCTTCACGATCACCAGCAACCTCGTCTACCTGAACGGCAAGGTCACGACCGGCAGCATCGAGCACCGGATCGGCATCGGCACCAGCGGCTTCGTGTGGGACAACTTCAACCCCGTGGCCGGCGGCACCAGCACGCTCGGCACGGGCAACCTGGCGAACCCGCAATCGGTGTTCGTGACCGGCGCGCCCGATTTCGAGCATCGCTACCAGTCCGCGCGGGCCACCCAGCAATCGCTGCTGCTCAGCGACGACATGACGTTCTCGCGGCACTGGTCGGTGCTGCTGGCCGGCAGCCAGAGCTGGCTGTCGACCCACAACTACAACGTGCGCGGCGCGCAGACCAGCGAATCGGCCAACCAGGGGTTGTCCGGCAGCGCGAGCCTGGTGTTCAAGCCGGTCGAGAACCAGAGCCTGTACCTGACCTACGCCGACAGCCTGCAGCAGGGCGACACCGCGCCCACCGGCTCGGCGAATGCGGGCAACATCCTCGATCCGTACCGCAGCAAGCAATGGGAAATCGGCTACAAGGTGGCGTTCTCGCACTGGAACAGCTCGCTGGCGGCGTTCCGCATCACGCGGCCGTATGCGTACACGATGGCCGACGGCATCTACCGCACCGGCGGCGAGCAGCGCAACCTCGGCGTGGAATGGATGCTCGACGGGCACCTCACGCGCGATCTGTCGCTGTTCGGCGGCGTGGCCTGGCTCGATCCGCGCCTGTTCGACACGGGCGACGCGAGCACCGACGGCAAGCAGATCGTCGGCCTGCCGAAATACACCGTGAACCTGCTGGCCGAATACGACGTGCGGCAGGTGCCGGGGCTGGCCGCCGACGTCAACCTGCACTACGTGGGCGCGCGCGCCACCGACAACGCGAACACCGGCTCGGCGGCCGCGTACGCCACGGTCGATCTCGGCGTGCGCTATCTGACCAGCGTGTTCGAGCGCGCCGTCACGCTGCGGCTCGCCGTCGACAACGTCACGAACCGCCAGTACTGGACCAACATCGTGCCGGGCGGCCTGAACGGCTATACCGGCGCGGGCAACGCCACCGCGCAGCTCGGCGCGCCGCGCACCGTGATGGCGTCGATGGAGTTCGAACTGTGATGCGTCTCGTGCCCCTTCTTGCGTTGCGTTCGATCCGACGGACGACGCTGGTCGTATCGAGCGCACTGGTTGCCGCCCTCGTTGCAGCGCCCGCGCAGGCGCAGCCGAAGCAGCGCATCGCCGATCTCTGGTACGCGCACAATGCCGTGGTGCTGATGCTCGGCTCGGCCGATCGGGTGGTCGCCACCGTGGCGCGGCCGCAGGCGTTCCCGTGGATGATGCAGGTCGCGCCCGCGATGCGGCGCGCGCAGCCGGTGGCGAACGGCAACCCGAATGCCGAGGATCTGCTTGCCGCGCATGCCGATGTGGTGTTCGCGTCGCGCGGCGCGCCGTCGATCGCGGCCATGCAGCGGCTCGGCCTCGACGTGGTGCCGGTGGGCTTCAGCGATTTCGATTCGATGCTGGCCTGCGTCGACCAGACGGCCGCCGCGCTCGACACGCCGCTGGCCGCGCAACGCGCGCGCGACTACCGCGCGTATCTCGACGACACGCTGGCCGCCACGCGCCGCGCGCTCGACGCGCTGCCGGACAGCGCCCAACGCAGCGCGCCGCGCGTGCTGCATGTCGCGTCGCTCGCGCCACTCAAGGTGGACGGCAGCGACACCATCGTCGATCAATGGCTGCGCGCGGCCGGCGCGCGCAACGCCGCCGACGGGCTCGTCGGCAACCTGCGGCCCGTCTCGATCGAGCAGGTGCTGGCGTGGCATCCCGACGTGGTGATTCTCGGCGCGAACGCCGGTTCGATCGAGCAGTCGCCGCAGCGCGCGCTGTGGCACACGCTCGATGCGGTGCGCGACGGCCGCATGTATCGCAATCCGGCGGGGGTGTTTCCGTGGGATCGCTATGGGCCGGAGGTGGCGTTGCAGGTGCGCTGGGCGGCGGGCGTGCTGCACCCGGGGGTGTTCCCGGCGCAGCAGCTGGTGGGGGAAACGCAGGGGTTCTATCGGCGGTTCTTCGGGTATGCGTTGTCGGCCGAGGATGCGCAGCGGATGCTGGCGGGGCTGCCGCCGGCGGGGAACGCATCGCAGCCTCGTTGAAGCCTTGAGCCGGTGACGTGCCGCGTGCGCCGCCCGCACGTTATGCTTGCGCCACGCTCACCCGCCGCCTCGCCTCGATGACGTCCTCCACCGCCGAGCAGTTGATCGCGCAACTTTCCCTGAGCGCCGAGCACCCGCGCTTCACCGGGCCGCCCGTCGATCTGTCCGCGCTCGATGCCGAGGCGCTCGGGCGGGTCTGGCCGGCGCTGCGGCGCGTCGAGCATCTGCGTCCCGATTTCGACGATCCGCGCGCCGCCTGCGTGCGCGCGATACGCGAGCAGATCGAGACGCTCGGCCTTGCGCCGCGGCTCGACGCCGACGCATCGCGCGCGTTGTTGAGCGAGATCCCGGCCGGCGAATGGCATCGCGCGTTGAACGATCTGTGCTTTCTGGCCTGGCCGCTCGACGCCGCCGCATGTACCGAGTTGATCCGCATCCTCGCCGCCCCCGAAACGGCCGAGCCGTTCCATCGCGTCAACGTGTATGGCGAAGCCGCGTTGGAACGCTTCGCCGGGCGGCCGATGCGCGCCGAGCGCCGCGCGCACTGGGCCGGGGTATTCGCCGAAGCGCCGTATCGGCAGCGCGAACTGGCGGTGCTCGACGCGCTCGGCCCCGCCGCGCTGCTGACGCTGGCCGGCACGCACGACGGCTATTTCGCGCCGAAGCGCCTGGGCCTCCACGACGACGATCCGGCCGTCGTGCTCGGCAGCGAGCCCGCCTACGTGGCGTTCATGCACGCGGTGCTGACCGACGCGGCGGGCCACCTCGCCGCGATTCACGACGGCAGCGTGCCCTACGCGGCCGACCGCGCGTTCCCGACCGACGACGTGCAGGTGATCGCCCGCGCCGCGCGCGTGGGGGAGCAGCGAGACGAGCCGTGGCTGCGCGAATTGATCGGCCCGGTGCTGGGCCGCGCGAGGGTCGAGGG
>NZ_JAAGPF010000438.1 GCF_017104645.1 Burkholderia sp. Ac-20379 | reverse complement strand
CCGCCGAGCTGCGCGGCGGCGTCGATCATCGAGTACGTCAGGCCGATGTAGAGGCAATAGGCGACGAAGCCGAGCGCGAGCGCGCGCCGAGGGGCGTGCGCCAGCGCCGGCAGCTCGCGGCGGCGGCGCAGCAGATAGGCCAGCATCGCGCCGAACACGCCGAAGATCGCGCCCGACGCGCCGGCCGAGCACTGCATCGCGTCGCGCATCACGCTCGTCATGCCCGCGAACACGCCGGCGAACAGATAGAGCGCGAGAAAGCGCTGGCTGCCGTAGCGCCGTTCCGCGAGCGGGCCGAAGCACGCCAGCGCCAGCATGTTGGCCGCCAGAGGCACCGCGCCGAAGTGTTCGAACGTGCCGGTCAGCAGCCGCCACCAATCGCCGTCGAGCGTGTCGGGGCCGTAGTTCGCGCCCCACGCGATCATCGCCGGCAGCTCGGGCTTCAGCGGCGCGACGCCGCTTGCCACCATCGCCGCGTACAGCAGCAGATTGAGCGCGATCAGCGCCCACGTGACCCAGGCGGCCGGCTGCGCCTGCAGGCGATCGGCGTGGCGCGCCTGGGCGTCGGGTTCGGTCGCGAACGCCGAGGTGACCTGCATCGGCAGGCGGCCCGCGATCCGCGCGGCCGTGGCGGCGTCGGCCGCGAGCAGGGCCACGGCCAGCACGCCGTCCGGCGTGTGCAGATCGAAGAACACGCGTTTGCCGGCGCTGCCGGCGTCGAAGATCTGCGCGCGCGGGATCGCGAGGTGAAACGGGGCGGCGCCGAACAGGCCGCCGGATCGGCCGTCGAGCGACAGCGCGGCGCCGTTCGCCGCGAAGCGCAGCGTGCCGCGGCCCGGAAAGCCGCCGCGACGCGCGTGCCGCCGCGCGTCGTGCGGGCGCGGCTGAACGGAAAAGCGGATGCGGCAGGTGTCGGCCGGTGCGGCCGCGGCGTGAGCGGCGGGTGGGACGGCAGGCGCATGCGGAGGCACGCCTGGCGTCGATGCGATGTCGTTCATGAAACGCTGGCCCCGATTATTTTGTTCGTCTTTTCGATCCGGATGCCATGGAAAGCCGCGCCGCGCAAGGCGGCCGGCGACGCGCCCCGGTGATTCCCCGGCGGGTACGCGGCAGGTTCGGATGAAGTCGGATTCTAGCGCCGACGAAACGTTTGCGCGTGGCGAAATTACATCGAATGACGAATTTTGTGGTGTCCGATACGAGGTGCGCCGAGCGGGGTGGCCGATCCGCCGCAGGCCGCCGTAAGCGGGGCGCATTGAGTCTGTCATATTGTTGTGTAATGATAGCGATTCTCATTTAAATCGAACTGGGCGGCCGGCGATCGGAATCGCGGGCCGCCCTTTGCATTGGTATTGGAGTCAGCTTGAACGCGCCCGAATCGATCGAATCCACGTTGCCCACGGGCGTCGCCACCCCCAACCCGTACGACGCGCATGCGCGGCCGCTGGCCGAGGCCGAGCTGGCCGCGCGGCGTCAGCGCTCGCGGCGCGCCACGTTCATCAAGTGGCTGCGCAAGGTGCACGGCTGGGTGGGGCTGTGGGGCGCGGTGATGGGCCTGATGTTCGGCGTGACCGGTTTCGTGCTGAATCACCGTGCGCCGCCGCTGCGGATCTCGCCGGGCGCGCCGAGCGTGACCGAAGTGCAGTTGCCGCTGCCGGCCGCCGCGCCGACGACGCCGGCCAAGCTTCAGGCCTGGCTGATCGACGAACTGAAGTTCGATGGTGGCCGGTCGCGCATCCGCAAGGAGCCGGCGCAGGCCGTCAGTTGGGGCGATCGCAGCGTGATGCAGCCCGAGCACTGGGAGATCTCGCTGTTCAAGCCGCATGCGAACGTGAACGCGGAATACTGGGTCGGCAACAATTTCGTGTCGGTCAAGCGCAGCGACAACTCGGTGATGACGACGCTGATGAACCTGCATCGCGGCGTCGGCATGAACATCTTCTGGGTGCTGCTGGTCGATACGATCGCCGGCGCGATGGTGCTGCTGTCGCTGACGGGCGTGCTGCTCTGGACCGAACTGAACAAGCGCCGCACGATCGGCGCGGTGCTGGTGGGCGGCTCGATCGTCGCGGCGCTGGTGACGGCGCTGACCTGAGCGCGGCGCGCGTGGCGCGAGGATGAAAAAAAAGCCCGTCGGACGACGGGCTTTTTTGTTGGGCGAGGCAGCGGGCTTATTCCGCGTCGCCACCCTGCGCGATCTTCGCATTGCGGCGCGAATACACGAAGTAGATCACCAGCCCGATCACCAGCCAGATGATGAACGCCTCCCACGTCACCGCGCTCAGGTTCAGCATCAGGAACAGGCAGGCGGCCACGGCCAGCATCGGCACGAACGGCACGCCCGGGCAGCGGAACGCGCGCGGCAGATCGGGGCGGGTGCGGCGCAGCACGATCACCGAGATCGACACCATCGCGAACGCGGCCAGCGTGCCGATGTTGATCAGCTCGGCCAGCACGTTGAGCGGGATCAGCGCGGCGATCAGCGCGCAAAGCAGGCCGATCGCCCAGGTGGCGACGAACGGCGTCTGGAAGCGCGGGTGCACGCGCGACAGCACCGGCGGCAGCAGGCCGTCGCGCGACATCGCGTAGGTGATGCGGGTCTGGCCGTAGGTCATGACGAGAATCACGGTCAGCATGCCGAGCACGGCGCCCAGGTCGATGAAGCCCGCCACCCACGTCTGGCCGGCCACCTGCAGCGCGTACGAGATCGGGTGCGTGATGCCGGCGTATTGCGCCGACGGCACGATGCCGGTGGCCACCGCCGCGACCGTCACGTACAGCACCGTGCACACGGCCAGCGACGCGATGATGCCGATCGGCAGGTCGCGCTTCGGGTTCTTCACTTCCTCGGCGGCCGACGACACCGCGTCGAAGCCGATGAACGCGAAGAACATCACGGCCGCCGCGCCGAACACGCCCGACCAGCCGTGCGGCATGAACGGCGTCCAGTTGGCCGGCGTGACGTGGAACACGCCCACGGCGATCACCAGCACCACCACCGCCACCTTGATGAACACCATCAGGTTGTTCACGCGCGTCGATTCGCGGATGCCGACCGACAGCAGCGCCGTGATCGCCATCATCACGGCGAACGCGGGCAGGTCGAACAGCGTGTGCACGCCGGGCACCGAGCCGGGCGCGGCCGTCAGCACGGTGGGCAGCACGACGCCGAAGCCCTTCAGCAGCGATTGCAGATAGCCCGACCAGCCCACCGACACGGCCGAGGCCGCGAGGCTGTATTCGAGCATCAGATCCCAGCCGATGATCCAGGCCACCAGCTCGCCGAGCGTGGCGTACGAGTAGGTGTAGATCGAACCGGCCACCGGAATGGTGGAGGCGAATTCGGCGTAGGCCAGCGCGGACAGGCCGCAGGCGATGGCCGCGACGATGAACGAGACCATCAGGGCCGGGCCGGCCTGCACGGCGCCGGTGCCGGTCAGCACGAAGATGCCCGTGCCGATGATGGCGCCGATGCCGAGGAACGTGAGGTCGACGGCGCCGAGCGCCTTCTTGAGCCCGGCGCGTTGCGCGCCGGCGATCATCTGGTCGACGTTTTTCTTGCGAAGAAGTGACATGCGGATGGTTGTTGGACGTGAGTCGCGCGGCCGGCGGCGGCCGCGAACGAGGGTTGTATTCGGTAGAACCCGGCATTTTAGCCGATCCGGCGCGGTTGCCCTATTCGGGTTGCACCTGTTCGTCCAATGAAAACAGGGGCTTGCGCGCGGGGAGCGCGCGCCGGGGCGCGGGCTTGGCGGGCAATCAGGCGCCGGGCGGAGCCGGCGGCGTCATGTCGAGCAGCCGGTTGCTCATCGCGTAGAACGTCAGCTCGGCGTTGTTCGACAGCTTCATCTTTTCGAGCAGCCGCGTGCGGTACACGCTGACCGTCTTGACCGACAGCGACAGCGTGACGGCGATGTCGGTCAGGCGCTTGCCCGAGGCGAGCATGCAGAGCGTCTGATATTCGCGGTCGGACAGCTTTTCGTGCGGCAGCGGCTCGTTCTCGAACGAGACGTATTCGGCCAGCGCTTCCGCCAGCGCGAGGCTCACGTACTTGCGGCCGGCCGCGACCTGCTGGATCGCGGAGATCATCTGCGCGGCGTTGACCGTCTTCGACAGGTAGCCGGCGGCGCCGGCCTTCAGCGCGCGCACCGCGTACTGATCCTCGCGGTACATCGAGAACATCAGCACCGGCGTGGACGGCAGCTTGCGCTTGAGGCGCTTGAGCACCTCGATGCCGTTGATGTCGGGCAGCGAGATGTCGAGCAGGATCACGTCGAAATTGCCCTTGTCGGCGGCGGCGAGCGCCTCGGCGCCGGTTTCGGCCTCGGCCACCTCGCGCGCGACGCGGCGGTCGATCAACAGTTGACGGATGCCCTGGCGGACGATCGCGTGGTCGTCGACGAGCAGCAGGTTCAACGCCATCGTCCGAGCCTCAGGAAGCCGAAGCCTGCGCGGCCGCTGCGGGCCGGCCAGCCAGCGCGTGCCACGCGAAGCGCGCGCGCAGCAGCGTGCCGCCGTCGGGGCGCGCATCGATCGAGAGCGCGCCGCCGAACGCCGCGCAGCGCGCCTGCATGTGGAGCAGGCCGCGGCCGGTGCGGGCGTGATCGTGCTCGCGATCGGCGTCGTGCGTGCCGAAGCCCGCGCCGTCGTCGGCGATGCTCAGTTCGAGATGGGTGGCGGTGGCGTCGAGCCGGACGTCGGCCGAGCGTGGGCGTGCGGGGCGGGCGACGTTG
>NZ_JAAGPF010000437.1 GCF_017104645.1 Burkholderia sp. Ac-20379 | reverse complement strand
GGGCGGCGCGGCGTCGTCGGCGCGGGCGCCGAGGCCGAAGCGGTTCAGCGCGATCGCGGCCGCCTGGGCGCGGGACGGAGCGTTCATACGGAGTCCTGCCGGCGTGGAAGATAAGCGTTACACGGCGCAGGCGCGGGAATCCGTCGCGGAAAACGAAAAATTTTGGGATAAACGGAGCCTGAGGCGGCGGAGGCGGGCGGCAGGCAGGCTGCGCGAGCCGGGTCAGGCGAGGGCGAAACGCCCGGCGCACATGGCGTGCGCCGGGCCTGAAAACCTTACTCCTCGCCCGGCCACCAGGGCTTCGGGGCGCGATCGATCAGGTAGTCGTCCAGATTTTTTTCCTGCAGCCACTTCGGGCGCGGGCCGCGGCCCGACCAGGATTGGCCCGAGGACGGATCGTAGTATTTCGCGGGCGTGGCCTTGCGCGGCTTGAGCGCCTGGCGGAAGCCGGCCGCGCGCAGCAGCTCGTCTTCGCTGATGCCGAATTCCTGCACCTGATCCTGCAGCGTCGCGAGCAGGGCGCGCTTGCCGTCCGCCTTCGCGTCCGCGATCTGGCGGTCGAGTTCGCGCAGTTGTTCTTCGAGAACGTTGAGGTTATTGCTCATTGTGGGTCGCGGGTCGATAAGTGGGGCGGCAAGTGGCGATAGGGCGCCATATTACTAGGCTCTGACCACAATTTCATCAATCGCTGACAACTGCATCGATTATTCGGAACATTTAATGACAGCGGATTACCGGGCGCAAGGTTTGTATGAAGATCGGGGCGGCCGGGCGTACGCCGGCGGCCCCGAAAAACAACGCGCCGCGCAGCCGGAACGGCGCTGCGCGGCGCACGGGTCGGGCTGCGACCCGGGGGCGGACGGGCGGAATCAGGACGCGATGCCGACGCCGAACACGTGCATCTTGCCGGCGCTGACCTGGCGCGGCAGCGTGATGCTCGACACGATCTTGCCGGCCGGCACCGGGATCGTCTGCGCGAAGAGGTAGGTCTTCACGCCGTCCTTCTGGCCGTCGCCGCCGTTGCGGTAGGCCATCGTCACGGCGATCGCCGAGGCCGGGCTGGCACTGCCGCCGTTCAGCGTCCAGTCGTCGAACGCCAGCGTGACCGCCTGGCTGGTGCCGTCGGCGAAGTTCAACTGCGCCACGCCCGTGCTCGGCCCGTTATTGGCCGAGCCGACCACCACCACGCCCTTGCCGTCCGGCACCGGCGGCAGCATCACGGTCTGGCCCACCGTGACGGTGTTGTCGAGCGTGAGCGGCCCGCCGCCGATCGTCACGGCCGCGCCCGCCACCGGGAACGGCTTGCCGGGCTGCACGCCGGCCGCCGCCAGCGCGTTCAGCGAGTAGCTGAACAGGCTGCCGTCGAAATCCGCGCCCTGGCCGTCGGTGTTGCTGGCGCCGTCGGCGCTGAAGCCGCGGTTGTTGAAGCTGTCGGCCGCGTCGAGCGCCACCGGCACGCCGAACGACGGCGGCTGCACGTTGGTGCCCCACTGGGTCGGCGCGTCGCCCATCGCGAAGCGCAGCGTCGCGCCGTTGGCCAGTGCGTCGTAGGCGATCCACGGGCTGTGCTGGGCACGGCCGTCGATCGACAGCGATTGCACGTAGCCCGAGGCCGGCGCGCCCGCCGCGCGGATCCGCAGGCTGCGGCCGTTGCCGAGCCGCACGTCGATCTGCGGGAACTGCGGGCTGCCGATCGCGAGGCCGGCCACGCCCGGGATCTCCGGATACAGGCCGAGCGCGCCCCACACGTACCAGCCGGACACGGCGCCGAGGTCGTCGTTGCCGGGCAGGCCGTCCGGGCCGGTGCCGAAGGCGGTGCTCATGATCTGCTGCACCGTGCGCTGGGTGCCCGAGGGCGAGCCGGCCCAGTTGTAGAGCCACGGCACCTCGAACGTCGGCTCGTTGCCCATGTAGAAGTTCGGCAGGCTCAGGCCGGCATTGAGCACCGTGAAGAACGTGTCGAGCCGCGAGGTCACGGCCGTGTTGCCGCCGAGCTGCGCGAACAGGCCGGCCGGGTTGTACGGCACCATCCACGTGTACTGCTCGGCGTTGCCTTCGACGTAGTTGTCGCCGCTGCTCGGCGTTTCGGCGATCCACGCGCCGTTCGACTGGCGCGCGGCGATCAGCGGCGGCGTGAGCGAGGTGTTCAGCAGGTTCTGCCAGTACGCCGAACGGCCCAGCAGCATGCGCTGCGTGGCGGTGTCGCCCATCGCGGCGGCGAAGCGCGAGATCGCGAAATCGCTGCTCGTGTATTCGAGCGTGGACGACGCCTGCCCCCATTCGCCGCTGGTGATGTAGCCCGTCTGCAGATAGCTCGCGCGGCCGCCGTTGGTGGTGGCGCCGTTGCAGGCCGTGCCGGGGATGTTGGCCATCTTCACCATGTGCTGCAGCGCCGATTGCGTGTCGAAGCGGCGCGCGCCGAATGCGTAGGCGTTCGAAACGATCAGCGAGCCGGCGTCGCCCGGCATCACGCCGTCTTCCACGTTGTCGTTGACCCAGTGCGGAATCGCGCCGCACTGATCGGCGTCGTTCACGAGCGACTGGATCATGTCGCTGGTGTCGGACGGGTTCAGGATCGCCTTCAACTGGATCAGCGAGCGGTAGATGTCCCAGCCCGAGAACGACGAGTATTGCGCGCCCTGCCCCTTCGCGACCTGGTGCACCTGGCTGTCGAAGCCGAGGTACTGGCCGTTCGCATCGCTGAAGATGCTCGGCGCCCACAGCGCGTGATACAGCGCGGTGTAGAACTTGGTCTTCGCGTCGGCCGTGCCGCCCGCCACGCGGATCGCGTTCAGCGCGTTGTTCCAGGTGCTGTCGGCCTGTGCGCGCACGCCGTCGAAATCCCAGCCGCGGTTTTCCGCGTCGAGGTTCGCCTTCGCGTTCGCCACGCTCACGTACGAGATGCCGATCTTCATCTTGACCGTCTTGCCCGAGGCGAACGCGAGATGCGCCACGCCTTGCGAGACGGCGGTGCCCGACACGAACGGCCGGTCGAACATCGCGTAGAAGTACACCGGCACCGCCACCGAGTTGCCGCAGAAGCCGCCGCCGGTGGTGCTGCCCGAGATCGCGCTGTCCGACACCTGCGTGATCGCCCCGGCCGTGGACGTGCGCGTGTTGGTGCGGGTGGCGTCGAGCACCAGCAGCGCGGGCTTGCCCGCCGGGTAGGAGAACTGACCGAAGCCGGTGCGCAGCGTGGCCGTCAGTTCCACCTTGATCTGCGAATCGAGCAGCACCGAGTAGTAGCCGGGCTTGGCGATTTCGTTGGCATGACTGAAGGTCGGCACGAGCTGGGTGGCGTCGGTGGTCGGCATCACGGGGAATTCGCCGTCGTTGCCGCCGCAGCCGGCGCCGGGCATGTGCGTGACGCTGAAGCCCTGGATCGAATGGATGTCGTAGTAGTAGCCGGCCGGCGAGCCCGGCTCCTTGCTGTCGTTCGGCGCGGGCGTGGTGTTGGTGTCCGGCGCCCATTGCACCATGCCCGAGGGCAGGCCGGCGGCCGGCACCACGCTGCCCGCCTGCCCGGCCGGCACCGGGTTCGGCGAATTGCTCGCGAGCGTGCCGATCAGCGGATCGACGTATTGCGTCAACGACAGCGTGCGGCCGTCGTCGAGATCGACCGTATCGGCGGCGTTGGCCGAAGGCCGCGCCGCCAGCACCGACGGGGCCCCTGAGCCGCCGTCGTCACCCCCACACCCGCTCAACGCGCACGCCACGGCCAGGGTGGCGGCGAGCGTCGTGAATCGATTCATGATCGTCTCTCTCCGTTCTTCTCTGCTTATTCGTGTTCGGCGACTCGTGCGAACGAACCGCCGGCTCGTCGTGAATCTTTTGCTTCATTTTCTTTCCGAATCTTTGCAGCGGTAACAAGACTAGGAGTCGCGCTCCGGCGGCGTCAATCGAATAAACACATCTGTAATATTTTTCTTGGATTTACTAAACGATGCGCAACGCGACGCAACGCGGCGCTGTTGTATTCAATGTTTGCGTGCCGGATTTTCGGCATCCGCCGATGCGGCGCCGCGATGCGCGGGGGGCGGCTGGGGCGAGGCGCGGGAGCGCGACATGAACGCGGCGGCGCTGCTGCGAGCGCACATCGCGAAGGCGGGGGAGACGGATCGGTCCGTCGAGGCGAACGGGTGCGCCTCGACGGCGGGCAGGTGCTAACAGGCGTGTGTCATGGATGCGACGGCTGGCCGTTGCGTGCGGCCGGCATGCGCCACTGGCCGCTGCGTCTGAGGCCGTCGACGAAGCGTTGCCGTTCGTCGGGCGACAGCGATTGCGCGAAATCCACCACGTTGCTTTCGACCTGCGCGCGCAGATGCGCATCGGCGTCGCGCGTGCGGGCCAGCGCTTCGTCCACGGCCGGGCGGTCGAGTTGCGGCGCGGCCAGCAGGTCGAGCACGTCGCGGCGGCCTTCGCGCGCCTCGCGCACGAAGATGCGGCTTTCGCGGCGCGCCGATTTGAGCGCCTCGTGGAATTGCTCGGTGCGCTCGGGCGCGAGGCCGTCGGCCGCGAAGCGCAGCGCGAGCTTCGCGCCGGGCTTGCCGGCCGCGTTGCCGCCGGGGTGGCGCGCGAACCATTGATAGGCGCCGCCGGCGATCGCGCCGAGCAGGAACACGTTCAGCACGATCGAGA
>NZ_JAAGPF010000436.1 GCF_017104645.1 Burkholderia sp. Ac-20379 | reverse complement strand
AGCACCAGGTCGGCGGCGTACACGGCGGCCCGCTCGGCGAGCGTCGCGCCGGCCGCCGCGTAGGCGTCGTCGGGATAGCTCGCGGCCGCGCCGGCGCCGCGCTCGACGCTGACGGCGTGGCCGGCCGCCACGTATTTCTTGACGGTTTCGGGCGTCGCGGCCACGCGCGCTTCATGAGCCCGCGTCTCGACGGGCACTCCGATCTGCATCGTGATCCTCCAGCTGGCTTTCTGATTCTTGATTTCGACTGCGAGGCGAGCCGGAGCGCTTCCGGACGACGACGACCGGCTCGAAGGCAACGGCATGGTCAACGCGCCAATGTACCCGATCGCCCCGGCCGCGCCGCATCCGGCCCTTTCCCGGTGGACAAACGGCGGCGAATCGGTCAGGCAAGGCGGCGTCTTCGGCCCGAAGCCAGTTGGGGCCGGATCGCGACGCGAGCGGGCGCCGGCCCCCGCCCAAGCTTCGGCAGCCGCGCCGCGCAACCGGTAAAATGCTCGCCCATGAAACCCGAACTCTGGACCCCGCACGTCACGGTGGCCGCGATCGTCGAACGCGACGGCCGCTTCCTGCTGATCGAGGAACACACGTCGGCAGGATTGCGGCTCAATCAGGCCGCCGGCCATCTCGAGGCCGGCGAAACGCTCGTCGAGGCCGTGATCCGCGAAACGCTCGAGGAAACGGCGCACCCGTTCGAGCCGGAAGCGCTCGTGGGCGTCTACCAGACGCATTTCGAGCGGCCCGGCAAGGGCGGCGCGACCTACCTGCGCTTCACGTTCTGCGGGCGGGCCGGCGAGGCCGTCGCGGGCCGCGCGCTCGACGAAGGCATCGTCCGCACGCTGTGGATGACGGCCGACGAGCTGCGCGCCGCCTCGGATCGCCACCGCACGCCCGCGGTCATGCAGTGCGTCGACGATTACCTCGCCGGCCGCCGCGTGCCGCTGGAGTTCGTCCATACGCATTCCGTCGCGCCCTACCGCGCGACGCCCGAACATCAGGCTGTCAGCAAATGAAGAAGCAACGTGTCGTGGTCGGCATGTCGGGCGGTGTCGATTCGTCGGTCACCGCGTGGCTGCTGAAGGAACAGGGTTACGACGTGGTCGGCCTGTTCATGAAGAACTGGGAAGACGACGACGACGGCGAGTACTGCTCGACCCGTCAGGACTGGATCGATGTCGTATCCGTGGCCGACCTGATCGGCATCGACGTCGAGGCCGTCAATTTCGCCGCCGAATACAAGGACCGCGTGTTCGCCGAATTCCTGCGCGAATACTCGGCCGGCCGCACGCCGAACCCGGACGTGCTCTGCAACGCCGAGATCAAGTTCAAGGCGTTTCTCGATCACGCGATGTCGCTCGGCGCGGAAACCATCGCCACCGGCCACTACGCGCGCGTGCGCGAACGCGAAGGCCGCTTCGAGCTGCTCAAGGCGTTCGATCACACCAAGGATCAGTCCTACTTCCTGCACCGGCTCAATCAGGCGCAGCTCTCGAAAACGCTGTTCCCGCTCGGCGAGATGCCGAAAACGCGGGTGCGCGAGATCGCCGAGCAGATCGGCCTGCCGAACGCGAAGAAGAAGGATTCCACGGGCATCTGCTTCATCGGCGAGCGGCCGTTCCGCGATTTCCTGAACCGCTACCTGCCGACCAAGCCGGGCCCGATGAGGACGCCCGACGGCAAGCGCGTGGGCGAGCACATCGGCCTGGCGTTCTACACGTTCGGCCAGCGCAAGGGCATCGGCCTCGGCGGCAGCAAGGACGGCAGCGGCGAGCCGTGGTTCGTGGCCGGCAAGGACATCGCGTCGAACACGCTGTACGTCGCGCAGGGGCACGATCATGCGTGGCTGCTGTCGCACGAACTGGTGGCCGGCAACGTCAGCTGGGTGGCCGGCGAGCCGCCCGCCGAAGGCTTCGCCTGCGGCGCAAAAACGCGTTACCGGCAAGCGGACGCGGCCTGCACGTTCGGCCGCGCCAAGCCCGGCGAAGCCGGGGAAGCACGCTTCTCGCTGGCGTTCGAGGCGGCGCAATGGGCGGTCACGCCGGGCCAGTCGGCGGTGCTCTACGACGGCGAGATCTGCCTGGGCGGCGGCATCATCGAAGCGGTCGCGACGGGCCAGCCCGGCTCGGCCAACGCAGTGGGCGCGGCCCTCACGCGCGAGTCTGCCGGCGGCGTGGCGCTCTGAGCCGCCCGCCTTTCCCCTTCCTTTCAGGCAGCTTTAGTGGGGCCCGCTTCGAAGCGGGCTGACACATTCTCGGTTTAGACTTGCGGCACGCGACAATCGGCCGCTGGCACAGCACACGGCCGACGCCGCGCGCCGCCGGCCCTGGCCCAGACGGCCACGCCATGGCGGCCAACCGAAGAATAAGGAATCCCCCATGTTTGCAAGACGCTATCTCGCGATGTGGTGCGCGACGCTCGTGCTCGTGCTGCTCGCCGTCCTCGCCCTTTCCCATCTGATCGCCTGGCCCTGGATCCTGATCCCCGCCGCCTTCGTCGGCCTCGGCCTCTGGGATCTCCAGCAGGATCACCACGCGATCCTGCGGAACTACCCGCTCTGGGGCCACTTCCGCTTCATGTTCGAGTTCATCCGCCCGGAAATCCGCCAGTACTTCATCGAGGACGACACCGACGAAAAGCCGTTCTCGCGCGCGCAACGCAGCGTGGTCTACCAGCGCGCCAAGAACGAGGCCGACAACCGGCCGTACGGCACCGAACTGAACGTCAGATCGGTCGCGCACGAGTGGATCAGCCACTCGCTGGTGCCGACCCGGCTCGCGAACCACGATTTCCGGATCCGCGTGGGCGCCGAGCGCGCCCAGCCCTACGACATTTCGATCTTCAACATCTCGGCGATGAGCTACGGCTCGCTGTCGGCGAACGCGATCCGCTCGCTGAACCTCGGCGCCAAGAAGGGCGGCTTCGCGCACGACACCGGCGAAGGTTCGCTGTCGAAATATCACCGCGAGCACGGCGGCGACATCATCTGGGAAATCGCCTCGGGCTATTTCGGCTGCCGTAACGACGACGGCACGTTCAACCCCGACAAGTACGCGAAGCAGGCCGCCGATCCGCAGGTCAAGATGATCGAGGTGAAGCTCTCGCAGGGCGCCAAGCCGGGCCACGGCGGCGTGCTGCCGGCCGCCAAGATCACGCCCGAGATCGCCGAGACGCGCGGCATCCCGATGGGCAAGGATTGCATCTCGCCGGCCTCGCATTCGGAGTTCTCGACGCCGCGCGGCCTGCTCGAATTCGTCGAGAAGCTGCGCACGCTGTCGGGCGGCAAGCCCACCGGCTTCAAGCTCTGCATCGGCCATCCGTGGGAATTCTTCGGCATCGCCAAGGCGATGCTCGAAACCGGCATCGTGCCGGACTTCATCGTGGTGGACGGCGCCGAGGGCGGCACCGGCGCGGCACCGCTCGAATTCACCGACCACGTGGGCGTGCCGCTGCAGGAAGGGCTGCTGCTGGTGCACAACACGCTGGTGGGGATCGGCCTGCGCGAGCGCGTCAAGATCGGCGCGAGCGGCAAGATCATCACGGCGTTCGACATCGCGCGCACGCTCGCGATCGGCGCGGACTGGGTCAACTCGGCGCGCGGCTTCATGTTCGCGGTGGGCTGCATCCAGGCGCAGACCTGCCACACCGGCCGCTGCCCGACCGGCGTGGCGACGCAGGACGAAGTGCGCCAGCGCGCGCTGGTGGTGCCGGACAAGTCGGAACGCGTCTACAACTTCCACCGCAACACGCTGCACGCGCTGCAGGAACTGGTGCAGGCCGCCGGCCTCGCGCATCCGGCCGATCTGCGCGCGCATCACATCGTGCAGCGCGTCGCTCCGCACGAGGTGCGGCTGATGTCGCAGTTGCTCAAGTACGTGAAGCCGGGCGCGCTGCTGACCGGCGACAAGCTCGGCCTGACGCTCTACGACACCTGGTGGCCGGCGTCGCGCAGCGATTCGTTCTCGATCGGCGACGCGGCCTACGCGGCGTGGGCGGCCTACGACGAATAAGCCCCGCCCGATCGGCCCGCATCAATGAAAACGCCCCGCCGGGCAGTGCGCCGGCGGGGCGTTTTTGTATCCGCGCGCGGGGCGCGCGATCAGTTCTGCGGCACGGTATCGATGAACGACTGCCGCTGCGAGAGCTTCGCGAAATGCTTGTCGAGATTCGGATGCCGGTCGCGCCACGCGAGTTCGGGCATGCGGAAGTCGAGATAGCCGAGCGCGCAACCGAGCGCGACGTCCGACAGCGTGTAGTGATTGCCCACGCACCACGGCTTGCCGCCGAGGCCCTGCGACATCGCCACCAGGCCGTCGTCGATCTTGCGCTGCTGGCGCGCGATCCAGGCCTCGCTGCGCTGTTCCGGCGTACGCTGGGTGTTCTCGATGCGGATGTTGACCGCCGCGTCCAGCACGCCGTCGCCCAGCGCTTCCCAGCACCGCACCTCGACGCGCTCGCGCCCCGACGGCGGGATCAGCTTGCAGACCGGCGACAACGTATCCACGTATTCGCTGATCACGCGCGAATCGAACACCGCTGCGCCGTCGTCCATCACGAGACACGGCACCTTGCCGAGCGGATTCGATGCGTGGATCGCGGTGTCCGGCCCCCACACGTTCTCGAGTTCCAACTGGTAGTCGATCTTCTTTTCGGCCAGCACGATACGCGCCTTGCGCACGTAGGGGCTGCCGAGCGAACCGATGAGTTTGATCATCCTGCTTGCCTGCCTGCCAAGTAAATACCGCCCGAGAGTATACGTCGTCAGACGTCGGCGACGATCATAACCGCCCGCCCCGGCCTGCGGGCAAGTCGCCCGAATGGCGTGTGGACCGGATGCAACAACGCCGCGGCGGCGCTTGCGGCAAGGCAGGCAGGCCGCCGCACCGGCCGACGCGCACGCCGCACGACAGCGCTACAATCGCGCCATGAACGCACCCACCGAAACCGCCCTCGCCCCCGAGCCGTACAACAATCTCGCCGCGCTGTACGCCAAGCATGGCCGCTACGACGAGGCGCGCGCCGCGCTCGTCACCGCGACCCAGGCGAACCCCGATTACGGCGTCGCCTACGAGAATCTCGGC